>JBMYPG010000055.1:0-17514 GCA_049600095.1 Pikeienuella sp.
TAGAAAACGTCAACACCGCGTTCTGCCAACATATCTTCTATGTCGCGGTAGCTTAAGTTGAACCTGAAATAGAGCCAGCTCGCGCGTTGGATGATAGCAGGTGGAAAGCGATAGCAAGTATACAATGACTTTTCCATGCGGCCATTTTGGCTAGATGAGAGCGAACTGGCAAATTCGAGTAGTTACCATGACAATGCCCTTGGAGTTGGTGCTGAACGGTAAGCCAGTGCAAGCTGCGGCGCTGACCATAATGCTAAAAGATGTGATCCAGATTTTCTTGCGAGTGTTCGGCGTTATCTAATTGTAATCGCACTGCTGATCAGAATGCTCATATCGCACGGGCAGTAAGCCCGGGCGGCTCCCGACCTGTTAACTGGCAGGCGATTGCTTGCAATCGCCGAGATGCCTCCCCCCGTGAGGGCGCATTGCAGAAGGTCAGCTTGTTGGTGCGTTTGCGATTTCCTGATGTGTTGCCGCGAAGTAGGTTGTTCTGAGCACCCACCCTGGGTCGGTCGCTGCCCTCCATTGTGTTTCGCGCATCCCCCCACACTAACCCCTTAAAACACCGCCAATTTTATCCAACATCCCAACCAAAACCCCCACCATAGTTCCGGCTTGTTAACTGATTTCCCGTAGCGTCCCCCTCCAACGACAGGTTTGGACTGCTTATGATTCTGATTATTGATGACGATCCGGCGCAGCGGCGTATGACTGGGATAATGCTGACGGCTCAGGGCCGGGAATGGGCTGATGCCAGCAGTGGCCAGGCCGGGTTGGACTATTTGCGGGACGAGGCTGGCGCCGCCGTGACGCTGGTACTGCTCGATATGTCCATGCCCGATATGTCGGGGCTGGACGTATTGCGCACCCTTCGCCCCCTGCGCCCTGACCTGCCGGTTCTGGTGCTGACAGCCAATGGCTCCGTCTCTAACGCCGTTGCGGCGATGCAGGCGGGGGCCGATGATTTCCTGATTAAACCTGTCGCCGCCGAACGGTTGGAAGTATCACTGCGCAATGCCCTGAAAATGCGGGACCTGAGCCGAGAGGTCCGCCGCCTGTCTCAACCTGCCCCCCGCGCCGGGTTCGATGGATTGGTGGCCGAGGCCCCCGCCACCCAACAGGCAATCCGGCTGGCCGCGCGCGGCGCTCAGTCAGCCATCCCGATATTGATAGAGGGCGAAAGCGGTGTTGGTAAGGAAGTATTCGCCCGCGCCGTTCACGCCGCATCAGACCGGGCCGAAATGCCCTTTGTCGCGGTTAATTGCGGGGCGCTGCCGGAAAATCTGGTCGAATCCATCCTGTTTGGCCACGAAAAAGGGGCCTTTACCGGCGCTGTCACCCGCAGGGTTGGAAAGTTTGAGGAGGCACACGGCGGCGTCTTGTTCCTCGACGAAGTGGGCGAATTACCGCTGGAGGCACAGGTCAAACTGCTGCGCGCCATTCAGGAAGGTGAAGTTGACCCTGTAGGCGGGGCCAAAACCGTGCGCACCGATTTTCGCCTCATCTCTGCCACCAACCGCAATCTGGCAGAGGATGCGGCAGAGGGGCGGTTTCGCGAGGATCTGTTCTATCGCCTCAGCGTCTTTCCCCTGACCCTGCCGCCGCTGCGCGCCCGCCGACAAGACATCATGCCGCTTGCCATTCGGTTCGCCGAACGGTTCGCAGCGCAGGAAGGCAAGCGATTTGCCGGGTTTACTCAATCAGCCGCCGAACGGTTGACCGAGGCCGCATGGCCCGGCAATGTCCGGCAATTGGAAAACATGTTGTACCGCGCCGTGGTGATGGCCGAACGAGACGTTCTCGACTTGGCTGATTTTGGCTATTTGGCAGGCATGTCCGGGTTGGCCAACGTGGTACAGAATGCGCCAGCCGTAGCGGACCGGTTTGTGGACGAACATGGCCACGTTCGCCCGCTTGCCGATATCGAAGCCGACGCACTGGCCTTTGCCCTGTCTCGCTATGATGGCCAGATCACTGAGGCTGCGCGGCGGTTATGCATTGGCCGGTCAACTTTGTATCGAAAAACACAACCTGTTGACCCTGCTGCTTAACAGGTTGTGATTCTGCTCATATGGTCATAATGAAGGATAAATTACCTTCATATGAACATGTGAAAATGCCCCTATCAGACAGACAATCTCAAATCCTGCGCGACCTTAGGGCCGCAGGGCAGGTGCAAGTTGACCGCTTGGCCGCTGATTTTGACGTGGCAACGCAGACAATCCGCCGAGACCTGAGTGCCCTTTGTGATGCCGGGCTGGCCGCGCGCATCCATGGTGGTGCGCGAATGATCAGCGGCGTCGCCAGCGCAGGATATGCGGCGCGGCGCGAAACAGCTGAGGCAGAAAAGCAGCTTATCGCATCCCACGTCGCGCAACTTATCCCCAACGATTGTTCGGTGATGTTGAACATCGGCACAACGACAGAGCAGGTGGCGATGGCCCTGTCCGACCATTCTGGTCTGATGGTGATCACCAATAACCTGAACATCGCCAATTTGTTGGTGGTAAATCGGGATATAGAGCTGGTGTTGGCAGGTGGCGTAGTTCGCCAATCTGATGGCGCAATCGTTGGTGATCAGGCCGCCAGTTTCATGGACCAGTTTAAGGCCGATTATGCGGTCATCGGTGCCTCTGCCGTAGACCAGGACGGGTCTGCGCTGGATTTTGACGCCCGCGAAGTTGCCGTGGCGCAGGCCATCCTGCGCAATGCTAAGCAACGCATTCTGGCGGTTGATGCGAGCAAACTTGACTGCCGCGCGCCCCGCCGCATTTGCGGGTTAGACCAACTGGATTACGTCGTCACAACCGCGAAACCACCTACAGAATTCATGGCTGCGGCTGAGGACGCCGGATGCAAAGTGATGGTCGCAGATGCAAAGCACTGATTACGATGTCTTTGTCATTGGCGGCGGCATCAACGGTGTTGGTATCGCGCGGGATGCTGCGGGTCGCGGGCTAAACGTTGGCTTGGCTGAGATGAATGATCTCGGCTCGGCGACTTCTTCAGCCTCTACAAAGCTGTTTCACGGTGGGTTGCGGTATCTTGAGTATTTCGAATTTGGCCTCGTTCGCGCCGCGTTAAAGGAACGAGAGGTGCTTTGGTCAGCCATGCCCCATATCGCAGAACCGATGCGATTTGTTCTGCCGATTGATCCGACGCTACGCCAAGATGACACCACCAGCGCCTCAAAACTATTGAACCGGTTTGCGCCATGGCTAAGGGGGCGACGCCCGGTCTGGCTAACGCGGCTGGGCCTGTTTCTTTACGACCATATTGGGGGCAGGAAAAAACTCCCCGCGACTGCTGTGTTAAATCTGACGAACCATGCGACCGGCACCGCACTTCAAAGCCAATACAAAAGGGCCTTTGAATATTCGGATTGCAGTGTCGATGACGCGAGATTGGTCGTATTGACCGCAAAAGACGCGGCAGCGCGTGGGGCAGAGATTTTGCCCCGGACCAAGGTTATTCAGGCTGTCCAAAATGACACCCACTGGCGGATTTCCCTGAACACAGGCCGCGTGGTTACTGCGCGCGTTCTGATCAATGCAACCGGGCCATGGGTTTCTAAGGTTCAGCGAAAGGTCACGCAGACCGATAGCACCAAAAGCATCCGGCTGGTGCGCGGTTCGCACATTGTAACGCGCCAGTTGTTTGACCATGGGCAGCCCTATTTTTTGCAACAACCTGATGGACGCATCGTCTTTGCCATCCCGTATCACGATGATTACACGATGATCGGCACTACGGATGAGGATCATACCGGCGACCCGTCAGAGGCTGAATGCACCGAAGTCGAAGAAGCCTATCTCATCAAAGCAGCCAACCGTTATTTGGCACGGCCGATAACGACGGATGATGTAATCTGGCGTTTTGCTGGCGTCCGCCCCTTGTTCGATGATGGGACGAGCGATGCCGCAGCTGCGACGCGAGATTATAGTTTGGAAGTTGAAGAACGCGGTGCACGGCAGATCACTATCTTTGGCGGCAAAATCACCACTTACCGCGCGCTATCAGAAAAAGTGGGCGTGAAGCTGAGCCAATGGTTCCCGAATGCGGGGCCAAACTGGACCGCAGGTTCACCACTACCCGGCGGTGACTTCCCCACCAACGGGCTTGCCAAGCTAGTCGCCAGCATTTCCGCCAAATATCCTTTTATCGGCGACAAGCAATCTGCACGTCTTGCCCGAGCCTACGGAACCGAAGCCTTTACATTGTTGGACGAAGCAACCTCTGCCAGCGATTTAGGGCAGGATTTCGGGGCGGGGCTGACTGCACGAGAAGTCGATTGGATGGTTGGTCAGGAATGGGCGATAACTGCGGAAGATGTATTGTGGCGCCGATCAAAACTGGGCCTCCGCATGACCACAACGGGTAAAGCACAATTGGAGACCTATTTAGAAACTCGAAATAGGTAAGCATTGCTTTCTTAGCCTGATATGTCACAGATGCGATATGGATCACAAAAGCCTCATTGCTGGGCTGTCGCCCGAAACCCGTAAATCGCTGTTACAGACCTCTGACATGGCAGGTCTGGGCCATTTGGCGTGGCATTGGGGGTTGATCGCCCTTTTGGGTGTGCTGATCGCCAATGGCGTGCCGGGCTGGCAATTGTTGATGGTTCTTCAGGGCATCTTGATCGTTTTCTGCTTTACGCTGTTGCACGAATGCGTCCATCGCACGCCATTTGCCACGGCTTGGCTGAACGCAGCAGTATTTCATGTTAGCGCATTTCTGATTGCGCTGCCGCCCGAATGGTTCCGCTATTTCCATTTTGCCCATCATCGGTACACAAACGACCCGGAAAATGACCCGGAGCTGGCGTCACCCAAACCGGCCACCCGGCTTGCGTTTTGGTGGGCGGTTACTGGCTTGCCCGTGTGGCGAGAACATATGGCGCAGTTGATGCGTAACGCGGCAGGCCGTGCGAATGACAGCTTTTTGCCGGAGGGTCGCAAGCCGAGGGTTAAGCTAGAGGCGCGGGTCATGTTGGCGGGCTATGCGCTTGTTATTTTGGCCCTGCTTTTGGGCCAAACGTGGATATTCTGGTGCTGGCTTGCCCCCGCTGTCCTTGGCCAGCCGTTCCTGCGCCTATATTTGATGGCTGAGCATGGCCGCTGCCCACCAGTTTCAAACATGTTTGAAAACAGCAGGACGATGTTCACAAACTGGGTCATGCGCCGCCTTGCGTGGAACATGCCCTATCATGCAGAACACCACGCCTATCCTAACGTACCATTCCATCAATTGCCTGAATTGCATGAGCTGACACGCCCGCATTTGCTCAGCACCTCTGACGGTTACATCGCCTTTCACAGAGAACTAGCATCGGCGCAATCTGATGCCTGAGGAGCCGATACAAACGCCAAAACAACATGACGCCAGCGATAACCTGACTGGTGGCCTTTGGATGGCGGTTAGTGTTGTAACCGCTGCAATCATGACCCTCGCAGCACGCGGCGCGGCGGGGGATGTCGACAGCATCATGATTGTTACTTTGCGTGCCATTGGTGGGTTTGGTTTGGCGATGATGGCGGTTGGTGCGGTTCCACGCCTGCGGGGCGGGCTGAAGTTTTCTAACCTAAAGCTGCATATCGCACGCGGCGCTTTGGTGGCGATTTCAACGCATCTGGGCTTTTATACGCTGACCCAAATTCCACTGGCGGCGGCGACTGTTCTGTTTTTTACCGCACCAATTATCACAACGGTTCTGGCTGGCCCGATATTGGGCGAACATCCCGGCCCACGCCGGATTGCAGCGGTTATTGTCGGCTTTTTGGGCGTCATTGTCGTGATGCAGCCCGGCGTTGCGCCGTTCCATATCGCATATGTAACCGCGTTGGGCAGCTCTACTTGTTTTAGTATGGTGTTGTTGATGTCACGCCGGATGGCCAATGCCGATGGGCCGATGGCGACTTATCTCTCGTCCGCAGGCATCACGGTTCTCATCTCTCTGCCTCTGGCGACATCCAATTGGCACCTGCCGTCGACCGAATGGGGATGGATTGCTGTGGCTTTGATTGTCACCTCTTCATTGGCCCGCAACCTTGCCGATATTCAGGCGTATAGATTGGCAGAGGCAAGCTTCCTTGCCCCGATTGCCTATACACGCCTGATCATCATCGCATTGGGTGCCTATCTGCTGTTTGATGAGGCACCGGGGTTGAACACCTGGGCTGGCGGGGCGGTGATTATCGCGGCTGCTTTATATATCGCCCACCGTGAACGGGTAACGAAGCGCGCCCAGAAACGTTGATTACTTAGAAACGCTGATTGCGGGCTCGCGCGGCCCGTTCAATCGCAGCAGCGGCCAACCGACCGATTCTCAGGTCATGGCGCAGCATTTCCAGAAAACGTAGCTCGGTCATTTTGACATTGCCGTCCGCCGCTGCGACATCGCAGGCCAGCGCGTAGGCTGTTTCATAAAACCGATCTGGCAATGCCTCGGCCACCAAACCGATTAGCGCATCAATGCCATCTTCTTCTGAGAATAATTCACGAACGACCTGATTGACCGCGCCGATACGGTCCTTGTCATAATCATCGAAGGCAGGCGTTGCGTTGATAAGTGCATCAATCAACGCCAATTCAGTCGTTGTTTGCTGTTCATCGGCAGCTGAGATCGTAATCATGACGGCGACCAGCGCGTCTTGGGGGCTAAGTGAAGCGGACATATGAAGTCTCCAAAAAAGGCGTTAATCAGAACATAGGGCCAGTGAACAAAAGCGGCAACATGTTGACCTAGGGGCCTTCGCGTAATAGGGCCGCTCTTATCACCGTAATCCTTACTATAACTCCTGAGGATAGCTATGTCCGATCTACGCGCTGCCGCCGAAACATCCAAAGCCTGGCCTTTTGAAGAGGCGCGTAAACTGGTCAAACGTTTCAAAAAGGCACCGCCAGAAAAGGGCTATGTGCTGTTTGAAACCGGTTATGGCCCGTCTGGCCTGCCTCATATCGGCACATTTGGCGAAGTCGCGCGCACGACGATGGTGCGCAAAGCCTTTGAAACGCTTAGCGATATTCCCACCCGCATGATCTGTTTTTCGGATGATATGGACGGTTTCCGCAAGGTGCCCGGCAATGTTCCGAACAAGGAATTGCTAGAGCAGCACCTGAACCGCCCACTGACCGACGTGCCTGATCCTTTCGGCACGCATGACAGCTTTGGTGCGCATAACAACGCCCGCCTTTGCGAGTTTTTGGACCAGTTCGGGTTTGAGTATGAATTTGCCTCGTCGACCGAATATTACCGTTCTGGCCGTTTTGATGAGATGTTGCAGATCGCGCTGGAGCGGTTTGAGAAAATTCAGGCGATCATGTTGCCCACTTTGGGCGAAGAACGCCGCGCGACCTATTCGCCATTCCTGCCGGTCAGCCCGAAATCGGGTTATGTGCTGCAGGTGCCAACACTTGAATGCAATGTTGCCAAAGGCACGATTGTTTACGAAGAGCCGGACGGAGAACGCATTGAGCTGCCAATCACCGGCGGCAACGTGAAAATGCAGTGGAAGCCTGATTGGGCGATGCGCTGGGCCGCGCTGGGCGTTGATTATGAAATGGCGGGCAAAGACCTGATCGATAGTGTTACTCAGTCGTCAAAAATTTGCCGCGCGCTGGGCCAGCCAGCGCCAGAAGGTTTCAATTACGAACTGTTCTTGGATGAGCAAGGCCAGAAAATCTCAAAATCCAAAGGCAACGGGCTGAGCATGGAGGAGTGGCTGACCTATGCCGCGCCTGAGAGCTTGTCTTTGTACATGTTCCAGAAACCAAAAACGGCAAAACGTCTGTTCTTTGATGTGATCCCAAAGGCGGCGGATGAGTATCATCAGCACCTGCGGGCATTCGTCGATCAGGATGAAAAGGCACGTCTGACCAACCCTGTCTGGCATATGCATGGCGGTAATCCGCCAGAATCAAACATGGTTGTTCCGTTCGCGATGTTGTTGAACCTCGCATCCGCTGCCAGCGCCGAAGACAAAGAAACCCTTTGGGGCTTTATCCGTCGCTATGCACCGGATGCGACGCCTGAAACGCACTCGGCACTGGATGCGGCGGCTGGTTATGCCGTGCGGTATTTCGAAGATTTCGTGAAACCGAACAAAACCTATCGCGCGCCTGATGTTCGGGAACGTGCTGCGCTGACCAAACTGGCCGATGCACTGCGCGAATGGGATGGCGAAGCCGATGGCGACGCGCTGCAAACGCTGGTTTTCTCAGTTGGGAAAGAGTTTGAGTTTGATCCGCTGCGTGATTGGTTCAAGGCGATCTACGAGGTGCTGCTTGGTGCCAGCCAAGGGCCGCGGTTTGGTGGGTTCATCGCGCTTTATGGCGTTGCCGAAACCGTTGCGCTGATTGATTCAGCTTTGGCTGGCGATTTGCTGTCTAAAGACTAAATGCTTCAGGCCTTAATTCTAAAAAGATCATAGCTCTCGGGCTATTGGCGAGACGGTGCCCCAAGTTAAAGGCGGGAAGCTACAACCAACGGCGATCTGGGCTTAAAAATTGGTCCAGATCGTTAGGCTCGCCTCTGTCCCCCGCGTTGCACCCTTTGCCATTGCATCTTGGCGAATGCCAAAGACAATCGTGTTTGGCCCTTCGGCTTTATAGCCGAGGGAAAGTGCCACGCTGATTGCATCCTGTTGATCTGCACCCGGTGTCAGCGCCTTCATGGCGAACACCTGTGTCATGACCAACCAGTCCTCAACCGGGTGAAATCCTACCGTAGCCTCCGCGCGGAGCTCATCGGTTGTGCGCCCTGCGTAACCACGCACGCCAAGCGCGCTGTCAAACCAGCCGGTGCCTAATATCTCGCTATCAAACCCAACCCCAAACAAAAATCGCGTCCGTGTTTCCAGCCGCATAGGTGCTTTGACAGAATCGCCTGAAGTGAAAATCAGCCCGTTGGAGACTTCAGAGGACAGAACTGCACCGCCTGTTGAGCGCCAAAGGCTGCGGCGGACGAAAAACCGGCTGGTCTCTACCTCCTCAATAAAATCGGCCGAGGACCCGGCGCCCGCGTCATGTTCGACACCTATTGTCATGTCATCAGTCAGGCCAAACTCAACGTAAATGCTCGAGTTATTCTTGGAAAAAGCTTCCCCTGACGCCGCTGCCGTTGAGGTGGTGAAATAACGGGCGCTGCGGGCGACAAAGCTATCACCCTTCGCCCGTGTCCACGCGCCCGCGTGGGCCGCCGAACAGCCAATAAGCCATAGAATCAGGATAAAACGACAAAGGGACATAAGGTGATGGTGGGCAGAAGGGGTTAACAAATCGTTTGCAGTTTCCCTCAGATTTCCCCGCATCGTTCATAGCAACGTGATCCCGTATAGCGAGGTTTTGTGCTAACCTGTGTGCAGGAGGCTGATATGAAAAATCTGATACTCGCAATTTTAATGGGGCTGATGGCGTTTACAGCCAAAGCACAGACCACCGCCGAAGCTGAGGCAATCCAGGGGGTTGTGACCTCTCAGATAGAGGCGATGAAGGCTGATGATTGGGAAACCGCCTTTAGTTATGCATCGCCAACAATTCAGCGCGTGTTTAGGGATCAGTACATTTTCAGTGACATGGTTATGAAGGGGTACAACATGGTTGCCCGCCCGCACAGCTATGAAACTGGTGGGCTGTATCAGCGCCCGGCAGGCCCAAGTCAGATCATGTTTTTCAATGACATGTCCGGTCGTCGATACATCGCAGAATACAAAATGCAGTTGGTCGACGGAAAATGGCGGATCAATGGCGTAGAAGTTCGCCTGATGCCGGATCAGGCAGCGTAACGCTGCATTTTCCTAAAATTTTAACGATCAGAGCCTAGCTTTCGCGCTCCTGTCAGGGGCAACGCCAGCACGGTCATGCCTTTTGTCAGGCGTTCGCACTTCTCCTGACAAAAGGCTCATTTATGAACAAATCCATCGCTCAGAATATCCAATTGATGCCAACGCCGTTTTCCGAAGGGTTGGAAGATTGGTCGAGCCAAAATGGCGGCCCCGGGTCGGCCAGCTATGCCAATTCTAACAACGCACAACTGTTGTTCACTGACCCTGATTTTGATGAATGCCTAGAGATTGTAACCAATAAATCACCGCAAAAACTGCGCTTTAAAGGTCAAACACCAATCATCCCCGGATGCTACCTGAAAGTATCTGCGCGGGTTAAGGTCGTCTCTGGTGTCATGCCGAGTTTTGAAGTCGCGGCTTGGCCCGGTGATGAGAACGGTAACTATGTCTCGGGCGTCACCGAAAAAGGTCCGCAGGTTGCGGCCACGGAATATGATAAAGTCTACGAAATCTCAGCCATCTACGGTTCCGGAGACCGTCCGGGTGTCGATGCCGTTTGGGGACTACAGCCTGTTTATGGCCACTTTGGCTTAAACGTCGTGGGGGCAGCCAGCGGTGCCAGTGTTCGCATTGAGTCTGTAAAGATTGAGGACGTGACCTCTGCCTATCATCGGGTGATGATGGACTGGGTTGATGTGCGTGATTTTGGTGCCAAGGGCGACGGTGTTTTCAATAATAAAACAGCGTTTCTAGCGGCTGATGCTGCTGCAAATGGCCGCGAAGTTATCGTTCCGGAGGGTGATTACTTTATCAACGACAACATTGTTCTGAACTCACCTTTCCGATTCTCCGGGCGCGTCCTTCAGGATACCGCAGACCGGTTTATTCTGTTGGATGGCTTGCGTTACTCTCGTTATTTAGATGCTTTCAAAGACGAAACTCTGGCGCTTAAAAAGGCTTTGCAAGCGCTGCTTAATGCATCTGACCATGACAGTCTGGATCTTGAAGGCCGAGAAGTTCATTTGGATGAGCCGCTGGATGTGCTGGCTGCTGTCGTCAGTCCCTCTTCATTTTCAACACGTCGCGTTTTGCGAAATGGCCGGATATCCGCCAACCCGGCTGGCGACTGGTCAGTAACCACTGTCACTGGCACAGCGAAATACACCGCCAGCGCAACCAAACTGACCAATGTGCAGAACATCAACTCGTTGAAGCGCGGTATGCTTGTTCAGGGGACAGGGGTTGGTCGCGAGATTTACATTCGTGACGTTGATATTTCCGCTGGAGAAGTCGAACTGTCCAAACCCCTGTTTGGCGCTGCGCCGAGCCAAAGTTACACCTTCAAACGGTTTGCGTATTTGCTCGATTTCTCTGACTTCAACAACCTTCAGCATTTTTGCATCGAAGGCGTTTCACTCAACGGGGCGTCGGCTGCTAGCTGCCTGATGATGCCTGCTGATGGGTTTAACTGGCGCATTCACAATTGCCGTTTCCAGCGCCCCAAAGATCGCGGGCTTACAAATTGCGGTACAGGTTGCTTCGCCATGTGGGTCGATAACTGTGACTTTGGCAGCGCCGAGGGGCATTTGCCCGCCAACGCTCGATCAACAGTCGCGATGAACTTTAACTCCAACGATGTTCGGGTTCGTCATTGCAGGGGCTCCCGGTTCAAACACTTTGCTGTTTTTGGTGCTGGCAACGTGATGTTCCATTCCAATCATTTCTTCCAAGGTGGCGGTGGTAGTACAAGCCGTACAGCTGGGGTAATCTTTGGCGATGGCGTCGTTAACAGTTCTGTCACAGGCAACTATGTGGACAATTGTTGGATTGAGCTGACAAACGAGTACAAAAAGAATATCAACAGTAACAAGACTTTAGGTGCTATTGTCATCGACAGCAACGTGTTCTTGAGCGTCGGTGGGTTAAGCACTTTTGCGTTTATTCGCATGCGCCCCCACACGACCGATGGTAAGCTGCGAAACATTACAATTACTGACAACACATTCCGGGCCTCAGGCGGTGCGATTAAGAGGGTCGAGGATGCTCTAACTGACAAGGGCGATACAGATCTGCTTGGTTATTCTGACATCAAAATGACCGGTAATGTCTTTAATGGGGTGACCAACCGTTCGGCGAACCCAGTTCGGATAGAGTTTCAGAGACCGGCTTCTTCGCCATCGTCCATATGGACCGTGCCGGGGGATGATAAATTGGCTTTTGACGGACTCGCTCGCGGCGCCGACTCCGTGCTCCCCATTGGCCCACTGAAAAACGGTTCTGGGTCAGAGCAGCATATTCAGCCCTACATCGTGCCGTTACAGGGCTCAAGCCAGCAGGCAGTTAGAGTACACTGGGGTGCCGCCTTGACAGGTAAAATTGCCGTCGTCATGCGCTGCGATACGTTAGACTAGGGCAGATCGGGCAATAGCAGCGTCACCTAGCCTTTCTTACTGCTTTTACCCCGATAAGTCCGCGTTCCGGGCTTGCCTGACATGGACCGTCCCGTGGGTTTTCCTTTTGAACCCACGGCGCGGTCTGCCGCCTTTTCCACTTCTGACTGACGTGCCAGCGGGTCGTTGGCAATGGTCAACTCGACGGCTTCCAATCGCCTTACTTCATCACGCAGGCGTGCTGCTTCCTCAAACTCCAAGTTCTCGGCTGCTTTCATCATGTCTTTGCGCAACCCATCCAGATGAGCCTGCAAATTGCCGCCCATCAATGGCTTGCCCTTGGCACCTTTTACATCCGGCGTGACGTGATCGCCTTCGTAAACACTATCCAGAATATCGCCGATGTTTTTCTTGATCGATTCTGGCGTAATCCCGTGCTCGATGTTATAGGCATTTTGCTTTTCGCGGCGACGGTCGGTTTCACGTATCGCCCGCTCCATCGAACCAGTGATGCGGTCGGCATACATGATGACTTTGCCATCGACATTACGCGCGGCGCGGCCAATGGTCTGAACCAGCGAAGTTTCCGAACGCAAGAAACCTTCTTTATCTGCATCCAAAATCGCGACCAATCCGCATTCGGGAATGTCCAAACCTTCACGCAACAGGTTAATGCCGATCAGCACGTCAAACGCACCCAAACGCAGGTCGCGCAGGATCTCAATTCGCTCCAAGGTATCGATGTCAGAGTGCATGTAGCGCACGCGCACGCCCTGTTCGTGCAGATATTCCGTCAAATCCTCTGCCATGCGTTTGGTCAACGTGGTGACAAGGGAACGATAGCCTTCTTTGGCAACGCGCTTTACCTCATCCAGCAGGTCATCGACCTGCGTATCGACGGGGCGGATTTCTACTGGTGGGTCGATCAGACCCGTGGGGCGAATGATCTGTTCAGAGAATACGCCGCCGGTTCGCTCCAGCTCCCACTTGCTGGGCGTTGCTGAAACGAAAACCGATTGTGGGCGCATTGCGTCCCATTCCTCAAATTTCAGCGGGCGATTATCCATGCAGGATGGCAGGCGGAACCCATGTTCCGCCAATGTGAACTTGCGCCGATAGTCCCCTTTGTACATCGCGCCCAACTGCGGCACGGAAACATGGCTTTCGTCGGCGAATACGATGGCATTGTCAGGGATGTACTCAAACAAAGTGGGCGGTGGCTCACCGGGTTTGCGTCCGGTCAGGTAACGGCTGTAATTCTCAATCCCTGCACAGGCCCCGGTGGTTTCCATCATTTCCAGATCGAAATTCGTGCGCTGCTCCAGCCTCTGAGCCTCCAGCAACCGACCCTCGTCAACCAACTTGGCCAGAACCTGTTTCAGCTCTTCTCTAATGCCTTTGATGGCTTGGTTCAGCGTTGGGCGCGGGGTGACGTGGTGGCTGTTGGCATAGATACGCACGCGGTCCAGCGTGTCGGTCTTTTCGCCTGTCAGTGGGTCAAATTCTGTGATGGTTTCCAGCTCATCACCAAAAAACGCAAACCGCAGGCCACGATCCTCTAGGTGGGCGGGCCACACATCCAACGTATCACCTTTGACCCGGAACGAACCACGCTGAAATCCTGCGTCGTTGCGTTTGTACTGTTGGGTGACTAACTCCCGGATAATCTCGCGCTGTTCATATGATCCACCAGCGCGTAGGTCTTGCGTCATCGCACCATAGGTTTCGACTGCGCCAATACCATAGATGCAACTGACCGAGGCAACGATGATTACGTCATCGCGTTCCAGCAATGACCGGGTGGCCGAATGGCGCATCCGGTCGATTTGCTCATTAATCTGAGCTTCTTTTTCGATGTAAGTATCGCTACGCGCGACATAGGCCTCAGGTTGGTAATAGTCATAATAGCTGACGAAATACTCAACTGCATTGTCCGGGAACATGCTCTTGAATTCGCCGTATAACTGCGCGGCCAATGTTTTGTTGGGCGCAAGGATGATCGCCGGTCGCTGCGTTGCCTCAATCACCTTGGCCATGGTGAATGTTTTGCCGGTGCCCGTCGCACCCAGCAAAACCTGATCGCGCTCTCCCGAATTGATCGCCTCGGATAGCTCAGCTATCGCTGTTGGCTGATCACCTGCCGGGCTAAACTCCGTCTCCATCACAATGCGAACGCCGCCTTCCAGCTTTTCACGGCCAGTGGCACCAGTGTTTGGGCGTTCAGGTACGGTTACAAGGGTATCGACGGTCATTGCGGGGCCTTTCCGTTCCCCTGTTCCTAGCGTTCAGAAACAGTCGGGGCAACCAGAGGACTGTATATGGGGGCAGCGACAGATTCTGTCAGGATCAATCAGCTAAAAGGAATCACGATAGGGCAGGACGGGCAGATAGGTTGAATTTTAAGTATTGCGCTGTTGCGGCGACTCGCCTTTAAGATGTATCAAGCCTTTGCAAGCAGTGAAGAAGGCCGCTGGTTGGGTGTAGCACCACCCACCCCACACACGCTCCCAAAGCATCCAGCCAGCGGTACCTTCACAGGCTTGCGTCTTTCCCTGATCCGACATAAACCAAAGTCAAAGTGAACTGCGTTTACGTTGAAACACGCATCACTTTGGCAAGACGAGGCAAGGTTTGCGAAGCACAATCCGTTCGTCTTGCCAAAGTGATTCAATAGTTGCGCAGTTCGCTCAGTTCTAGCCGAGGTCCAATCATGCTTGCACGTATCTATCAGCCTGCCCGCAACGCCATGCAATCTGGCCAGTCGAAAACCAACTGGTTGTTGGAGTTTGCTCCGGAAGAGGCGAAGGCCATTGACCCGCTCATGGGCTGGACCGGTTCAGGCGATATGAGCGGTCAGGTGCGATTGACGTTCCCAAGCCAGGAAGCTGCCGTCGCCTATGCTGAAAAACATGGGTTGGCCTATCAGGTTGAAACGCCAAAGCAGCGCAAGCATGTGATCAAACAGGGCGGCTATGGCGGCAACTTTGCTTTCAAACGCCGGGCTGTCTGGACTCACTAACGCCTTTACCGCCAGCGCGTCGCAACACAGTTTTCCTTCACGACCTTTTGCTCTCGCAAAGTAAGGTCAGGAAAGAACTCTAGGTCGGTTAGTTCTTCCAGAATATCCAATGATACGCGCCATTCATCTAAATAGGCGTTTGTTGGTAACCCAGACGCACGCTTTAGCGGCGAATGATTGATATTGGGCATCAAAAACGCAAAGGCGCGCCCGGTATCTGCTGTGTAAATAACTTTGAACAACCCGGCAGGAACGGCAACGCCGGCCTCACAGGCTTTCGTCGCGTCATCATCATTCGCATCGCAAATCTCATGTTTTGCCAACTCGCTTGCCGATGGCAGCTTGATCGACTTTCCGCACATATTTTCCCCGATTTTGATTTCTATCCCTTCTGCAGTCGCAGCAACCGGCCCAGTGATTACAAATAACTCAGCCGAGGATTTGGCGGCTAGTTTATGCACGCGGTCCTCAAGATATCGCCAATAAGACCCGTTAAAACCGTTTTGGATTTGCGGAACAGCGTTGGACAGAACGAAAGTGTTCTTCATCAATTTTTTAGAGCATTTAGAGTCATTCGATGGCGCCATATGCCCGCGCGCATAGCCGCTGTTGCGATAGTCATCATCAACGGCGCGCGCCGTTCCCGCCGGCAGTCCTTCGTCATCCTCCGTTGCATCATTCTCAGGAACGAATTTAACTTTTGGCCGGGTGTTCGTTCCGGTTACTAAAACGGCGTCCAGACGTTCAACCACAAAGACCGGTGTTTTCGTCTCTGCACTATGCAGCAGGCAAAACCGATCATTGCACAGCCGATGTAGCATGTCGGCCTCAACAGTCTCATCATGGAATACGGGCAGGCCAATGGCTTCATTGATCTGAGCGCGCAGAACTTTAGCACCATCCGACAGCTCACAGGCGACCGCGGGCGTCATCATCAGCGCTAAACCAATTGTGCTAGCTGTCAGTTTTATCGTCAGCTTTCGGAGCGTTCGGGTTCTCGCCACCCTTATCCTTCCCAGCATTTCCAATCCCTTTCGATAAAACAAATCCGCCGCCCGAAAGCCCGATTAAATACAGGGCATTGTCCGGTATGGTTACAAAACCCCCGGCCTCAATCGACAGCATCAAATACAAACCGGCGATAACAAAGGTAAAGATCAGGAACTGAAACCGCGAAAGGCTCGCCTTGTGCGTACCCTCTGGGCAGCTAGGGTCACGGGGTTCAGAAACCAACAACGTCAAGTCAATCCGGCCTTGCAGGATCAGCCACAGGATCATACCGGCAAAGGCAATGACAATGGCGCTAAAGGCGACCATCCCGATCAAAGCAACCTCCGCCGGGGTGACGCCCATTTTTATGACACCCAAACTGGCTGCGATAATGATAAGCACGAAGCCAACTAACCACGCGGCAGCGGCCTTTGGATTATTATCTTGTGACATGGTTAGCCACCTCCAATTCTAAAGGATTTTCCGGTCAGATATGCCGCCTGAGAGCCGCCGAGCAGGAACAAAAGCTCATCCGGCGGCGCGACCATTTCCGTACCCGGGGCCTTTAATGCCGTGACAAAGTAAAAGACGGCACCGCCAATCGTGATCGCCATCAGCGCCAATCGGTCAGCCGAAGGCGGGCCACCATTCCGGTCAGATAACATTCCACGAACATTAATGCGGGCCTGAAGCAAGCGAAGCCCCACCATGGCCGCCAACGCCGCGAGCCAAAACTGAAATGCGGTCTGAATAATCTGATGTAATTCCAACACGTTCCCCAGCAACCTGACGTCTGCACTGCAACTTATGCGGATATGATAACATGAAATGGCAACTGTGCGCAGGAAATCTCAATACGCGATGTGTATTGTGTTGCCTGTGCGTCTAAAGCTATTAGAACGCCAGTTAAGGCCCCTTAGCTCAGCTGGATAGAGCAACGGACTTCTAATCCGTAGGTCGCAGGTTCGAATCCTGCAGGGGTCGCCAATGTTTTTAATGGGTTAATGGATAGATTGGCGCATTTTTGGTGCTCTCGATTGAATTTGGGGGACAAATTGCCCTATCGAGTTGTTTTTGTTAAGGTATCGGCAGTTAAGTGGTGCGGATCCCCACCCTCCATTTTTGTGAATTTGCAGGGGCTAACGGGTTTGCCCCTTCAGCGGACTAGAAATTTGCGCTATTCTCACACTTTTTGTTAATTGATAGCCTCTTGATTAGACCGGACTCTGGAAAATTTGTGTCGGCCCAACTAGCCACCTACGCTGAATGTAAGGTTTTGTCTGTGGGTTTTTGGGCGCTGTCTTTAGGGGAAGTAAAGACTCCGGTATGG
>JBMYPG010000056.1:0-17131 GCA_049600095.1 Pikeienuella sp.
ACATCCATGCCGTCGTAGTTGAAAAAGCCCTCGCCGGTTTTTAGGCCGATGCGGCCTTGCTCCATATTGTTCTGGACGATGTCTGGCGCTGTGAACCTGTCCTTGTCCAAGTTTTCGCTCAGGTATTTGGAGGCGAAATAGAGAATGTCGCCGCCGCCCCAGTCGATGAACTCTAGCAGGCCAAGCACGGCGAAACGTAGGCCGAAGCCGTATTTAACCGCCTTATCCACATCCTCTGCGCTTGCGACGCCTTCCTCGACCAAACGCGCAGCCTCGTTCATCGCGAGGGCCTGGATGCGGGGTACGATGTAGCCGGGGCTGGCCTTGCAGGTCACTGGCATTTTGCCGATGCCTTCGAGGTAGGTGTTCAGGCGGGTCAGTGTATCGTCAGATGTTTCATTGCACGGGCTGACCTCCACCAATGGGACGAGGAATGCTGGGTTTAGCCAGTGGGCGTTCAGGAAGTTTTGTGGGTTATTCGTAAGGCCCGCCAAGTCAGTGGAGAGGATGGTCGAGGTAGTTGAGGCCAGAATGGCGTCGCCTTTGGAATGGGTATCGAAAAGGGCGAAGGCCTGCTTTTTGGCCTCCATAACTTCGGGGACAGCCTCAAATACGATGTCTGCGTTGGCGAGGCCTTGGTTGATTTTTGCCGATGGCAGGATGCTGACACGCGCCATGATCTCTGGGATGGCGTTTGGATCGAATACGCCCAGTTCGGCCAACATTTGTAGGCCGGAGCGAATGTCAGAAATTGCCGCCTGTTTCAGTGTGTCAAAGCCGTTTGCGTCGCGGTCTTTTACATCTATCAGGCAAATATTGCCTCCTGCGTAAGCCACGGCGTGGGCTATGCCGCGCCCCATGCGACCGGCACCGATACATGCGATCCGTTTCATGAAAAACCCTCGGCCAACATTGCCTGCACAGCGGAAACCGTTATTTCGGCCAGACCCAGATTTTCCATTGTGCGCCCGTCGGCGCGCAGGTCGCGCCCGCTGGTGACGGAACCTATCGCCAACAGGCCCTTTGATACGGGCATTTCCATGCCCAACCATTCACCAACCGAGACCAAAAAAGCCAGTCCGACCGCCATATCCTCTGACATATAGCGGTGGGTCGATAGGTTCAGTTTTTCGTGCCAATCGCCGCTGTCGACCAATTTGTCATGGGCGAGATTGCCGTACATCCAGTTTGATGTGTTGTAATGGTCATCCAATGGGAAATGCGGTGCTCCGTACCCGAGCTTTTCGCGCACGGCCATGCGCTCGCTATCCAATGCAATATGGACCATGCGGACAGAGGGTTGGGTGCCCTCATTGTGAATATCCCAACGATCAAAATGTTCGATTGGGCCTGCGTTCATGACGATCAGGGGGGAGTGGATGATCGGGCCAGCGTTCATCAGGGCGGCGGATAGGATATCGCCGCAGTCTTCTATCGCTCCGGGAAAGGCCTGTTCGATGATGCTGAGGGCATGTGCGCTTTTCGACGTGGGTAGCACGCCGGTTGGCAGGCGAGAGGCGCGGGTGGTGATCCGCACGGTGTCCTCGCCTTGCTTACGGCAGAGCCATGGCAGGGTGCCGGTTTCAGCAATGGCGATTTGGGCAGTGCATCCGGCGTCACGGATTATGCGCATCATCACATAGGCACCAAATGATCCGGGCGGGAGGTAGAGGACCTGACCATCCACGAGGTGTGGGGCGAGTGCCTTGGCGATGTCCTCCTGTGCGAAGGCCGGTGTTGGGATCAGGATCAACTCAGCACCATTGATGGCCTGCGCCAGATTGTCTGTTGGTGAGACGGGAACTTCGCGAGAGCCAGCGTGATCTATCACGGTCATTGTCTTTGTCGTTGCGACGGAGCCGAAATTCTCCATGCTGCGCCGCCACCACCGTGTTTTGTGGCCTGCTTCGGTTGCATCGACTACGGCGGCCGCTGATCCGTTACCGCCACCCAAAACTGCAATTTTCATTGAACAGACCTTCCGCACCGATTGCCTGATGGCTTTTGTAATGACGCGGAAACCCTACTCATGCTGGCGATGGTTAGGCAAGCTTATGGGTGGCAGGCCTATTTTATCGGTTAAGGATCGTGAACTCTTCGCTGTCTCGGTCAAGTTCCCAGAGTTCGACATCAATAGGGATTATATGTGCTTGTGTTCGGTTAAAGTAACTGAGAAGCGTTTCTCTGCTTGTGGGCCTGATGCTACGCTCAACAAAGAATATCTTGCGATATTCTCTCGGAGCCATGTGAAAATAGTACATTGCTTCTGCCCAATTTTTCATCTTGGCGCTCGGCACGTTTCCGCCTGATGTCCAAGTGTGGGATTTGCATTCGACAATGACTTTGGGTGTTTCGGACCCTAGGTCAAAGGCGTGGTCCTTTTTGATGTCACCAACGCCGCAGGGCACTTTGTGATTGAAGTCAACTTTAACACCATCGCGGAAAAGAGCGTGTTGTGCCCTTAGTTCGAAGGCTCGTCCTACGTGGGCGTTGCTGATAGAGCCGGTTCTTTGAAAGTTGCTCAACAGGGCTGCCTCCTCTTGCGGCGTAATGAAAAAGGTCCCGCCTCAAGGTCGGGATAGCGCGGATGCATCAGCGCACTTACGCTTTGGAATTACTCCCCAAACCCCGCGTGATAGGCGACCTCTCCGCTTGCTGTGTCACCCAAAACCAGCCTCATGAAGTAATCTGCTTGTACGTTGGGTAGGACTAACCCCTTGTCTGCTTTAAACCCGAAACGTTGGTAAAAGTTGGGGTCGCCCAGAACGACGCAGCCGTTTGCTTTGATGGACTTCAGCTGCTCCAGTCCTGCGTTGATCAGGGCGGAGCCGATGCCGGATTTTTGGTGGTTTGGGTCGACGGATACGGGGCCGAGGCCGTACCAGCCCATGTCATTTCCGTTGATTGTAACAGGGGAGAAGGCGGCGTGGCCTGTGATCTTTTCCTTGTCCTCTGCCACCAGTGAAATTGTCAGAGCATCTGCGGCGCGGAGGGCGTCGATGATTTCGGCTTCGGTTTGATCGCTGTGCGGTGCGGTGGCGAAGGCTGCTTTGGTTACGGCCTTAATCGCTGCGGCGTCCGCCGTATGTTCGGATCGGATAATCATTGAAGGTAACTCCGAGGTATTAACTGGGTACGTTGCTTCGTTTGGATCATAGATAAATAGGGTTTTGGGAAAACTGATTTATAGCAGTGTTTTTGTCGCTGCGCGCAAGAGCCCAAAAATACGATTTGGCGATTGCGCAAAAAAAAAGGCCGAGCTCGCGCTCGGCCAAGTCCAACAGGGAGGTAGCAGCGTAAGTCTGTCGCGTGACGCGCCATGTCTGCGCTGCTGTTTATTGATATAGGAGCGCGAGTGGCGTTCGGCAAGTGTAGTATGTTGCATTGCAGCGCAATACGGCCATGCGTTTTGCGCATAGCTGTTCACATTGGCGTTAAAAAGGAAGGTGGTTTTCTGCGTCTTCGACCTTTTAAGAAGCCCCCTTATGACGGAGAGATTTAATCTCTTCAACGATAAAGTCGCGGAAAGCCAGAACGCGCTGCGACCTGCGCAGTTCCTCTGCGTAGGCGATGTAGATGGTGAAGCTGGGGCTGATTAGCTCGGGGGCAACCTGGACAAGGTTGGTACTGAGCGATGACAAGTAATCGGGCAGGGGGGCAACGCCCAAGCCAGCCTCGGCCGCTTGCATCACAGCGAAATAGTTGTTCACGGCGAGATCTGAGCGGTGCTCAATCCGTGTCTGATCGGCCAGCCACGCCATGATGTTGTTTGGCAGCGGTGGGTCTTGTTCAGCAAAATAGCTGATCAACCGATGTTCCTTAAATGCTGCTGCGTCCTCTGGCGCGCCGTGTTTGGCGACATATTCATGAGATGCAAAGAACCGAATGGCCGATTCACCGATGGGGCGGCGGATCAGGTCCGCTTGCTCTGGCTCTCGCAAGCTGAGGGCAACGTCGGCCTCTCTCATCGGGAGGTCGAGCATAACCTCTGACAAGATTAGCTGAATTGAAATGTCGGGGTGTTCGTCTAGGAAGCGGCCTAGCCTTGGGGCTAGCCAGAGCGAACCGAGGCCGTGGGAGGCGCAGACTTTTAACTGCCCTGCATCGCCGTCCTTTGCATCGGCGATCTGTGCCTTTGCATGGGTTAGGCGGGCGGACATTTCGCGGGCGGCGGAATAAAGCAATTCGCCCTGTTCAGTGAGAATCAGGCCGCGTGCATGGCGGTGGAATAGGGTAGAGCTTAGATTTTCCTCTAACGCGCTGATCTGACGGCTAACCGCAGATTGGCTCAGGTGCAGCATTTCGCCAGCATGCGTTAGGCTGCCAGCCTCTGCCACGGCATAGAACACGCGGAGTTTATCCCAATCCATGCCGGTCGCCATCTTTTCCCCCCAATTCTTTTTCGTTATTCAGGACCATACATAAAACTTAGCTGAGACCCAATAAAACTATGCGCCTTGTCATTTTACTTTTCTGCCTGCTGATTGCCCCTGCCGCAAATGCTGGTTTTATTGGGGTTTTTCAAGGCATTGACCATTCGCGTGGCATGTCTTTGACCGTCGATACCATCGAAGATGATGAGGCAGGTAACCTGAATGTTAAGCTTGTTCTGAAAAATGGCGCTGCCCGGTCTGCTGTGGTTTTGCCCGCAGGGCGCAGTGCCGAGGGGGTGATGAAAGACCCGTCCGGTGATGTTTTTGTGCAGTTGATTGATGAGGCGTTGGGCCTGCGTTTGGTCACTGTTCCTTATGATATTGAGGGCGATTTGATTTTCGCCCGGTCTCAGGTGCGGGTGTTTGTTCGTGATGGTGTGACTGTGCCTGAGTTGCCAAAGCGATTCTTGCCTGCGCCGGTGGTCTCGGGTGGCACGATTGACCCGGCGGCCTTTGTCGACAGTTACGCGTTTTGGCCATCGGCTGGTGTTGGCTATGGGCTTGAGATGGTACGCCCGCGTTATCGCACGCTGATCCGCCTGCACTCAGTCGTTCAAACGGATATTCTGTGGAAGTTATGCCGGGCAGAGACAGCCCCGATTGCGCTGGCAGAGGCCTTGCGCGGGCAGGGTGTGAATTGTCAGGATGTTTTGCAGAAAATCGGTGGGCTGTTGAGCAATCCGGTAGCTTTTGAGCAGTTCAAGTCCGACGTATCGGTTCAGCGGGCGGCGTTGAAAGAGGCAATTCGATGCTCCATCGAATATCGCCGCAACGACCCGACCTGTAAGCGGTCGGGGGCATTGGTTGCGCGTATGGCCGTTTCGATGGAGACGGTGAACAGCGTTTTGAATAGGTATTGAGCGGTTTTACCCGCCGGTCGTGCTCATGTGGCGGCCCATTTCGCCTTTTACCTTTTGACGTGAATAGTCAAAATCATGGCCTTTGGGTTTGCGCGCGATTGCCTTGACGATGGTTTCACGTAGCAATGCGTTATCGCTGCTTTCCCGCAGAGGCGTGCGCAGGTCGGCGTCGTCGTCTTGGCCGAGGCACATGAACAATTCGCCAGTGCAGGTTAGGCGCACGCGGTTGCAGCCTTCGCAGAAGTTATGGGTCAATGGGGTGATGAAGCCGATACGACCGCCGGTTTCCTCTACCCGCATATAGCGGGCCGGGCCACCGGTGTTCAGAGGAAGGGGGGTCAGCTTCCAACGCGTGCCGAGATCTTTGCGTAGTTGGAGCAGGGAATAATATTGGTCGAGGCGGTCTTCTTCGCCCATATCGCCCATTGGCATGACTTCGATAAACGTCAGGTCGAAACCGCGCGCACCGCACCATTCGACCATTTTGTGAATCTCATCATCATTCACGCCTTTTAGGGCAACTGCGTTGAGTTTGATGGCGAGGCCAGCCTCTGCCGCTGCATCGATGCCATCCAGTACCTGAGCGAAGCGGCCCCAGCGGGTGATTTCGGCGAATTTCTTTTCATCCAATGTATCAAGCGAGACATTCACGCGCTTAACGCCGCAATCGGCCAATGGTTTCGCAAATCGGCGTAGCTGAGAACCGTTGGTGGTTAGGGTTAGTTCCTCTAACCCATTGCCCAAGCGGTCACCCATGGATTGGAAGAAGGTCATGATGTCACGGCGGACAAGTGGTTCGCCGCCGGTGACGCGCAGTTTTTTCACGCCAAGATCAATGAAGGTTCCGCAGACCCTTTCCAGTTCCTCTAACGTCAGCAATTCCTTTTTTGGTAAAAAGGTCATGTTCTCTGACATGCAGTAAACGCAGCGAAAATCGCAGCGGTCTGTCACGGAAACACGGAGGTAAGTGATCGGCCGGTTGAACGGGTCAATCAGTGGTGCGGTAGGGGTCACGGGAGCTGTCATCGGGCAATCCTGTATCAGTTGGGCGAAACTAAGTGCCCATAAGCGCAGTTTCAATGGTTCTTACGTCTAACTGGGGTCTTTTTGATTTGATCCGTCGCGCAGGGACCACTAAAACAACTATCAGGTTACGGACACAGAACGCCGTGACATGAGGATGAGGGGAAGATCGTGCGCGCAAATTTGAAAACAGATTTGAACACAGGCCGAAAATTTGGGATGCGCAAGCTATGCGCAGTATCAGCATTGGCATTATTGGTAGCTGGCTGTGATTTCAATCTACCCCAGATATCAAGCCCGGAGCCGCAGAAAGTGGCGTCCACTTCACAAGTTTCAACAGCTCAAGGGCCGCGTGGGATTTATAAGCTTGAGAAAGTTACACCGGTAATCATCGAAGGCGCGCAGGTTTCATGGTTCTCCGATGACGGAGGATCACCACGGGAAATTGGTGCGTTTGTTGGCCGGAGTGTGATCCATGGATTGGGGTCTCAGTTCACTGGTTCAATTCCGATTGAAATGGAGGTTCGGGTTCGCCAGTTCCTGCCGAATGTGGATGCAGTCCAATCAGAGGCAAATCGCCGGCATTTTGTGCGGTTGGATTTCATTTTGCGCGACCGTGGAACAGGTGCGATTCTTACGACGGCTGAAGGGTTGATCCTTGATCTCGTCGCGTTGAATGGTGATACGGCTGCTGTTGCGCTGAACGCTGGGCGCACGCCGGATGTTCGCATTGCTGAGCGCATTGAGCTGGCTGCTGAATATTGGGCTGCTGAGCTGTCGTGTGAAAACACCGTTTGCCCGAATGCGCCAATTGTGGCTGCGACGTCAACGCCGGCGACACCAATTGCAGATGCGACGCCGGTTCAAGACACCGATGATGGTGTGCTAAAGAACGTGGAAGATTATCTGAAGCCAGAGCCCGCCGTGACTGCCTCTGCGCCTGAGCCTGCCGTCGTTACACCCGAATCGAAGCCTGTCGTTATTGCAGCCGCGCCGGAGCCGATTGATGTTGATACGGTGCAGGCCGAGGATGATGGTGTTAAAGCCGACGCGACGTTCTACCCAACTCCGTCAGAGCCATCAGCGTTGCCGCAGAATGAGTTACTGCGCAAAAAGCCTGTTGTTGATCCGGTAAACCCTAATGTTGATGGTGTTGTCCTTGAGATCGCCAATTTGGCCGCGACATGGGATGGTGAAGAAACAACAGGCGGTGCCTGGATTGCGATGCCTTACATCCCTGCATATCGCCGCGCTGTGATTACCAACCCAGCAAATGGCCGCACGATTGAGGCGAACCTGTTTTGGCGCGATCCAAACTCCAGCTCTGGTTCAACTTTGCTGTCGAGCGAAGCGGCAGCTGCGCTGGGTGTCACACCGGGTGATATTTCGAAATTGGGCGTGAAAATCCTGGCTGTTGAGTAATCCCGAGGAAATAAACGCGGGGGAATAGACATTGCCAGAGTTTGAATTTTCGCCGCCGCCGAGGTCTGATACCTGGGCGGCGGCGCAGTCGTCTTTTATGTGGACGCCGCAGGCCCAGTTCAACATTGCTGATCAAATTTGTGAGCGTTGGGTGCGGATTGATCCTAACCGGATTGCATTGATTGAGCCGCAACCGGACGGAACCACACGAAACTGGACGTATCTGGACCTTAGTCGCGCCTCTAACAAATTGGCTCATCTGCTTGCGGCGCAAGGGGTCGTGCGGGGCGACCGGGTTGCGGTGTTGCTGCCCCAATGTGCTGAAACGCTCATCACGCATCTTGCGGCCTATAAGTTGGCCGCTGTTCTGACGCCGCTGTTTACTCTGTTTGGTGAGCAGGCCCTGTCATATCGCCTTTCAGATAGTGGGGCGAAGGCGTTGATTACGAACCATGCCAATTTGCCTAAGCTTGATGGATTTCGCGGGGATCTGGCCTCGCTTGGACAGGTGTTGAGCATCGATGGTGCCGCAGATGGAGTTGTGGATTTTTGGGCCGCTTTGGAGGTTTCGAGTGACGCGGCCATCTGCGCGTCCACTACCCCAGATGATCCGGCTTTGTTATCCTATACTTCGGGCACCACTGGTGCGCCCAAAGGGGCCTTGCATGGCCATCGTGTGCTTGCTGCCCATGTAGTCGGTGCCGGTGTTGCTTATGACTATCCTACGGAAGGTCGTGATGTGATGTGGACTCCGGCCGATTGGGCGTGGATGGGCGGGTCGATGAATGCAATGGCACCTGCGCTGTATTATGGAACGCCGCTGCTGGCCCATCGGGCGGAGAAGTTTGACCCGGAAGCAGCTTTGTCTCTGATGGCCTCGCATGAGGTTTCCATGGCGTTTTTGCCGCCCACAGCGCTGAAAATAATGCGACAAGTGAATGATCCTGCCGGGTTTGGTACTAAACTGCGGGCTATTGGTGCGGCTGGTGAGGCGATGGGCGCTGAGTTGTTGCACTGGGGGCAGGGGGCGTTTGGCTTAACAATCAATGAGTTCTACGGTCAGACCGAATGCAACATGGTCGTTGGCAATAATGCCCGGCTGTTTACCCCTGTGCCGGGGGCGATGGGCAAGGCGATGCCGGGGCATCGAATTGCTGTACTGGATGATGAGGGACAGCCGGCACCCAAAGGGCAGGCTGGCGAGCTGGCCATTCATCGGTCTGATTTCGGGATGTTCCTGCGTTATTGGAACAAGCCGGAAAAAACGGTTGAAAAATTCGTTGGTGAATGGATGTTAACTGGTGACGTGGTGGTTGAAGAGGATGATGGTATTCATCGTTTCGCCTCTCGCACTGACGATGTGATCACCTCATCCGGTTATCGGATTGGGCCGACGGAGATTGAGGATTGCCTGTCTGGCCATTCAGCGGTTGCTGTTTGTGCTGTGGTGGGGGCACCTGACCCGATCCGCACGGAGATTGTTGTGGCGTTCGTAAAGCTGCGGGCCACGGTTGATGACCCTGATCAGATGTCTGACCAGTTGAAGGGCTATGTGCGGCAAAAGCTCAGCCCGCATCTAACGCCTGCACGCATTGTTTTTGTTAATGAAATTCCGATGACGGCAACGGGCAAGATCAAACGCAGGGACCTACGTGCCCTGCTTTAGGGAACTAATTGAGACCTAAAAGCATTGGCCAAAGCGTCAGGGAATGGCGCTGATTTTCTTGTTTCTGGGTCAAAAAATACATTCACAGAAACGCTGGTCGCGCAGCAAGTATCACCCAGAAATGCCCCGTACCCTGTGGTGATGGATTTTCCACCAACCTTCAGCAAGCGTCCGTAGACCTGGATATCGCCCGGAAAGTGGATTTCGCGGAGGTAATCTATGCTGACATGGGCGAGCACGAAATTCTTTTCCAGATCGCCGTGGCCTGCCAGTAGATTTTTGAACAGACCCATGCGGCCAGCCTCAAAAAAGGCGGCGTAGGCAACGTTGTTCACATGACCCATTGCATCCTGATCTGAGTATCGGATGGGGACGGTTTCACAGGAGGTAAAGAGGGTGGGGTCTGTCAGGTTAAGGTTCATCGGCTGACAATCCGCTAGGCATCAAAATTGCGCAAGCCCCGAAACGAAAAACGGGCCCCGCAGGGCCCGTTCTCAAATTCAAAATGTCGTATTGACTTAGGCGATGCCGTCGATGCTGAACACCAGTGAATGGGTGCTGCCCAGATCGTCTTGGTCGAACACAGTTACATCGTATGTGATTGTAAGTGTGTCGCTGTCTTCCATGAACTCTGCAATAACCTCATTTTCCAAGACAAAGTCAAAGGTAACTGAATTGGCAACTTGATCAACTGCGCCAACTTCAAGCAGTTCCTCGACAACCTCTTCAAGCTGCTCAGCCCAGTCTTCGTTTTCATCTTCAACTTCCTCGCCATTCAGAAGGAAGCTATTAAGCGAAACTTCGACAGTATGAGTATCATCCGGAAGGTCAGGCACGCTGTCGGTGAAGTCATTGTCATCGGCATCTGTAAATAAGATTGAGCCGTTGAATTCGATAGTATCGCCTTCATCAGGCAATTCAGTCAAAGCCACGTCCAAATCAGAGTTAGCCATGTCGATCACTGGGCCATTTTGCAAGTCATTGGCCTCAACGTTGATTGTGCCAGTGTCTGTTGTGAAGCCATCAGTCACCGAGAAGGTGAACAGGTCATCGCCGCTGAAGTTGGCGTCACTCGTGTACTCGAATGTTCCGTCGCTGTTAAAGATAACCGATCCAAAGTCAGGACCGTCGACCAGAGAGAATGTTACTGTGTCGTTAGCATCCAAGTCAGCAAACGTAGCCTGACCAACAACTGCTACACCCTGATTAGTGTTCAGAGGTTCATCTTCGTTATTGCTAATCGCCTGGATCGCATCATTTACACCAACAATCGTTGTTTCGATTGTTGCAGTAGACTGGTTACCATCGGAGTCTTCGACCGTGTAAGAGATTGAAACAGTGTCTGTTTCACCTTCTGACAAGTCGTCAAAGTCTGCACCGGCCAGAACGAATGAAGTGCCGTTCTGATCTAGGTTGACGAACAAGCTCCGGCCACCGTCAGTTGTAACGATGATAGAGTCGCCCAAACCGTTGCCGTTTACCGGTGAACCTTCGACAGAGACGATTTCAATCGTGTCGTTTACACCTGGAATGTCGTTGTCGAGCGCATTGATTGTTGCTGAACCATTTTCAAGGACCGTGATATTGTCGGTGATCGCCTGAATATCGTTTACGCCGTTAACAGTGATCGTGACAGTCGAGGTTGAGCTTTCGCCGCTTGCACCATCAACTGTGTAGGTCACGGTAACGGTGTCGGTGTCGCCTTCGTTCAGATCATCAAAGTCGTCGCCAGCAACAACATTGATGTCGCCGTTTGCGTCGATTGTGACCTGCGCGGTACGACCGCCTGCGCTGGTGACGTCAACAGTTGAACCTGCTGCCTGACCTTCGAAGCTGGTGACGGTGTCTCCGGCCTCTACAGTGTCGTTGTCCAGAACGTTGCCTGAAACAGCTACCTGCTCGTCAGTTTCCAACGTGTCATCGACAGTCGTAACATCGGTAACACCGTTGATTGTGACGGTGACGTCTGAAGTTGAGCTTTCGCCGCTTGCGCCGATGACAGTGTAAGACACTGTAACTGTGTCTGTTTCGCCATCAACCAAGTCGGAGAAGTCATCGCCCGCAACGACTGTGATGTCGCCGTTTGCGTCGATGGTGACCTGAGCGGTGCGACCGTCTGCGCTGGCGACGTCAACAGTTGAGCCTGCTGCCTGACCTTCGAAGGTGGTGACAGTGTCGCCAGCTTCTACGGTGTCGTTTGCCAGTACATTTCCAGAAACTGTTGTTTCTTCGTCTGTTTCCAGCGTGTCATCCGCAGTCGTAACGTCAGTTACGCCATCAACAGTGATTGTTACAGTCGCAGTTTCTTCGTCGCCGTCTTCGTTACGGACTGTGTAAGAAACGGTAACTGTGTCGCTTTCGCCGGTGCGGAGGTCAGCAAAGTCGTCGCCAGCAACGACAGAGATGTCGCCGTTTGCGTCGATGGTAACCTGAGCTGTGCGGCCATCTGCGCTGGTCACGTCAACTGTTGTACCAGCGGCTGCGCCCGCGAAGTCGACAACTTCAAGATCCTGACCAAGGTCAGATGAGTCATTGGTAAGGACATTACCGGTGACAGTGGTTTCTTCGTCAGTTGCCAAAGCGTCGTCAGCAGCAGTGATCACGTCCTCAGGATCGTTATCAGTGAAGCCCTTTTTCAGAGTTTCAACGTCCTGGTTAAACTTGATGCGTTCGATGCTGTACAAATAGTCAGTCGCGCCAGAGTCGTTATGGGTAACTTTGCGTACCCAGCCGTACCAGAAGCTGTAACCAACATAAGAGATTGAGTAGTCTGACTGGTCGCCACCGTAAGAGGCAGTGTCGTATCCCCAGCCGCCAACCATGTAGTTGACGCTACCTTCGATGTCACAAGCAATGAAGTTATCGCGGCCAGAACCGCCGTACATGACGTCAACGCCAGCGCCGCCGACCAGAATGTCGTTGCCCCAACCACCAACAAGGAAGTCGCTGCCGTCGCCGCCGATCAGTTTGTCGTTGCCCGACCCGCCGTTCAGGTAGTCGTTACCTGCGTTACCTTCGAGAACGTCGTTGCCGCGGCCGCCGATTACATAATCGCATCCGTCGCCGCCAGAAAGGCTGTCGTTGCCTGAGCCGCCCAGCAGGTAGTCGTTACCCGCGCCGCCCAGAACGATGTCATTGCCGCCACCGGCCCAAACAAAATCATTACCCGCGCCGGCGTCGATTACATCATCGCCCCAACCAGTATAGATAACATCGCGACCACCACCAGAACTGATCGTGTTATCGCCACCCCAAGAATAAATGTAGTCGTTGCCGTCACCCGTGGTGATGGTGTCGTCTCCATATCCTGAGTAAATGATATTGTTACCAGTCATCGAAGTAATTTCATCGTCACCATTGGTGCCGACGATTACATTCCAGTTGCTGTAAGAATAGCTGCAGCCCATAACGCATACGCCCTTCGCAGATCACATCACTAACGACGCATAAGCCAGCGCCGCACACTAAAAACACACATGAAGAACAGACCAACTTGGCCTAGCCCCCAACTTGCAGGTCTGAGCACACTTCGCCCTTCCCGCATTCCTTACGGGTATTTCTAAGCATTTATCGCAAATTGTCGAGAAAAAATCGGGGTTGCGCGTGGATTACCTAAGGGAAGCTTGTGTACTTTCCGACATGATTTTGAGGTATTTCGCCCGCACAGAATGAACGTTAACTTTTGCGCACACCTTTTGGTAGAGTTCCTTGGGGAATCGCTGATCAAGCTATGCAGTCTGAGAATCGGCGACTTCCTATCGGTTAGGACAGGAAATCCGGATTATCTGAGAGCACCTTTGCCTCGTACCCTTTCAGGCATGAACGCGCCATGGGGCCGTAGCCATCGAGGTCTTTGCGCAGCTCTGGAAACAGCGAGAAAATCTCTTCTCTCGCCTCTAACCCAAACCCATCGATGCTTTCGCGACCGGGGTGGAGGCTTTCGGTTGGAACGCCGTTTGCGTAGATAATTTCGTGATTATCAAACAGAATGTGGTGGTATTCCACAACGCCGCCAGCATCGACATATACGCTGTCGCCATTAACCAAATGTTTGGCTGCAACCAGAACTTCCCGTTCGCCAAACAACATCTCTGCCCGCCAGCCTTGAACCAAGATGCGGTGCAGGGGCGAAACGCGTAGGACATTTTCATTGCCAAACAGACCGGCGGCAAATGCGATCGGTGCCAATGGCCCAACAGCGGGCGCCAGGCGAGAGCCGATCCATCGAATGGTTTGTACGCCATTATCGCGAGTTTCGATTTTGTCACCGACAGAAAGGTTCTGAACGGCGGTTTCGCCGGATGTTGTGCGGATTTTGGTGTCGCGGGCAAAACAGATGAGGTTTGTCGTCTCAAACGAGAAGTCGGCAGCGGACATCCCTGTAATGGTTAGTGTTTGACCACCGCCCAAATCCAGTTCTGCGTTTGCGCCACCGAGTGTATCGGCAGCCCGCGCATCGCGCAGGTTGCTAAAGAAGCCTGACAGGTCAACAAAGTCGTTGTCTGTCTGGTCGACGGTCTGATCGGTGTCATTGAGTCCGGTGATACCAGTGGCATCATCGAAGTCAGTGATGTTGATGTCAGAACCGTCTTGGTCGGTAATGATGAATTCATCGGCACCAGCACCACCTGTTAGGGTGTCATCGGCGTCGCCAGTTAGTTCATCATCACCATCGCCGGCGTCGATAACATCGCTGTCCGCGCCACCATCGATTGTGTCGTCGCCTTCGCCGCCAAGAATGCTATCCGCACCGGCGCCACCGTCGATACTATCGTTAAACGCGGATGTTTCGTTTGTTACGATGTCGAAGTAGATGTCAGAGATGAAAATACGCTGACCCTGGCCGGCATCGGCATTGTCGTTATAGTCGATTTCAATACGGGATACAGGCCCGGCAACGTCTACGGTTATAGTTGAATCAGCATCAGAAGGACTTGCGCCACCTGCGTTCGGATCTGCTGTGTCATCGCCAGCGACAGTATCTGTGTCAGATGTGACAATGTCAGCGCCAGCGGTAAGGGAAACTACAATCAGGTTGTTATCCGCGTCAAAGGCGCGAATGGTTACGGAATCTTCGAAAACAGCGGTATCAATTTCAGTAATGTTGAAAGAAACGTTCGTGACGTTTGTTTCAAATAGTTCGCTATCATCCGGAGTGAACGTTAACTCAATTGTTGCTAGATCGGTGCCGGTGCCGCCTGTGGGGGAAAGAACTTCTACTGATGAGTCAGTATTGACGCCATTGCCGTCGTCATTGATATTGACGACGCTAATTGGGTTGGTATCGAAAGAGAAGTTTGTGGTTCGATCTTCGCTGGTTAGGTTAAATCCAACATCAACGAGGCCGGCATCGAAGTTACCATTTGTAAGTACTTCTTCGTCTGCAAACCCTAATTCAGCCCAGGACAATAGCTGCCGGTCAATAACGGCAGTGTCGTTGTCACCGACGAGCGTATCGTCGCCGTCGCCGCCAATCAGCGTATCTTGTCCGAAGTTACCAGTTAGCGAGTCATCGCCATCTGAACCGTCCAGTGAGTCATTTAAAAAACCGCCGTCAAAGGTGTCTGAACCTGTACCGCCTTCAAAAGTATCAGCTTCTAAAACGCGTTGGTCAAAGTCAGTAAACAAACCAACGTCCACATCTTCATTCCCTTGGATGAAGTCCGAATAGTTTGCAAAGTCAGGTGATGGCGGGTCAGTTTCTGCGGTTACAGTTGCATCGCCATCAGGGACGCCAGCAGGAAGAACGATGAGGTCGATACTTGTGCCGCCGTTAGCGGCGCTGGTCGTTTCAAAGTGATAACCAACAAAGGTGCCGGGTTCGCCAGCGATAGTAAAATCAAATGTACCCTCAAGATAAATATCAACGTTATCTTCGATGACAACGCCATTGCCATCAACGATGAAGGCAAGCTGGTCCTGTTCAGGGTCCTCTGAAAAGAAAGCCGGATTGATTGACGAGCCGGTTTGGCCGGTATTATCACCGTCGAATTCGACTTCACCATCGGTGTCGACAAGCATAATGCTGAAGTAGTCAGTTGCGACTACTGGGTCGCCCAGTCTGTCTACGGTGATCTGGCCGCCAGAGACTGTAAAGGTACCAGCATCTGCTGCCTCGGCGTCAGTTTCAGGTCTGGTTGAACGGCCCGAAATGATGTCGATATCAACACCAGAAAATACGCGAAACTCAGCCATGACGGGTCACCAAACACAGTTACATTGAGGTACTAAAGTGGCATTTGTCATAAATGCGCTGTGGTGGCAATGTTTGCGTCCCACGTTGTGGGATGCGCTTTCTTAGGTGTTGCTGAGACTACACAGTGGTTACTCGGTGCATTGCAGATTATCCAAGATGCACCTAGCTACCAGTTTCGGTTGATCAACTGGGCTTAGGTGGCCTGCGTCTTCTATCTCTACCCGTTGAGCGCGGGGCATGACCTTTACCATCTCATCAATTGTTGCCTTGGCTGAGGCCCGTGTGCGTTGGCCCTGCATCAGTAATACTGGGGCTTTGATGGCAGCAAGTTGGTCTCGGGTAATGTGCTTGTCGTGGAGGTCGTCAACGAATTTGAAATCGGGGTGGAGGTAGCGCAGTGACCTTGCTACCGCCAGTTTAACCGGTTCGGGGAAGCGGTCGAATTGGCCGGGTTGGCCCCATCCTTCCATAAACAGACGTGCGCCCTCTTGGTAATCACCTCGCTCACATGCTTCGTATACGGGGCCCATAACGGTTATGTTGTCGGTGTTATGTTCCGCGTTATCGGCGATAAGATGGATGTAGATCGGCTCTGCCATGGAAAGGGTTTGCACCAAATCCGGGCGAGTGATTGCGACGCGGCCCATGACCGCCCCGCCGAGGGATACACCGGCCATGTGGACGGGGCCGTCGCACAGTGCCTCGGTCAAACCAACGACAAAATCGGCTGCTTGCAGTTGTAAGGGGATGGATTCATCGCCGCGATCTGTGCCGCCGTGGCCGGGCAGGTCGAGGGCGATGCAGTGGTAGCGGTCTGAAAGCTGTGCAATCACGCCTTTCCACAAGCTGGCCTGCGCGAGCGAGCAATGGGCGAAGATAATTGTTGGGGCAGCCTTGGGCCCGGCTTCGATATAGTGAACCCGGGCGCCGTTCATTGTAATCTCAGGCATTTAAGAATCCGCTAGGCGCTCTGCCAGGTAATCGAGCCGGTCTTGGCCCCAGAATAGTTCATCACCAATGGCATAGGTTGGCGCGCCGAACACGCCGCGTTCGCGGGCTTCGTCAGTTAGCGGTTCGATTTGGGCTGCGGCGGCTGCTGTATCGAGGGAGGCGAGGTCAAAACCACCTTCACGCAATGCTGCTTCGACAACCTCTGCATCAGCAATATTCTTATCCTCTGCCCAGACAGCGCGGAGGAGGGCGCGCGTAGCTGCACCCAGATCGCCTTCAGCTGTGGTCTTTGCCGCAAGCAATGCAGCCGTTGCGGGGGCAAAGTCGGTTGGCCAGTGCGCAGGGTGGAGGTTGAAAGGGAGGCCAGATCGTTTGGAGATGCGCTTTAACTCCATCAGTCGATAAGCCTGACGTGACGGATGGCGTTTTGCCGGTGGGGTGCCGCCGGTTTCGCCAAACAGGCGGATTAGGTTGATCGGGGCATAGTTGATTGTCGCGCCATGTTTGGCAGCGATTCGCTCCAGTTCATCGCCTGCGAGGTAAGTGTAGGGCGATAAAACTGAGAAATAGTAATCAATAT
>JBMYPG010000057.1:0-17056 GCA_049600095.1 Pikeienuella sp.
ATGCCCAATGTACTGCCGCGCAGTTCACCATGCGACGGAGCCAATCCGGTGGCATGCCCGCCCCACCCGCTTGCCCGGAACTCTGCATCCAGCGCCCGCAGGCCGACCCGCCATTCCAGCATTCCGGCCAGAACGAACTCCGCGATTGCAGTTTCATGCTCAAATGTGTTGGCAACAAGCAAACCACCTGGCATCTGGGCAGGCGAGGTGAAGTCGTACCCGGCCCAAGGGATTTGGAATAGCTTTAGGTTTGGCACCGCGGGCCACTTTATGGGGATCGCCCCGCCGACAATTACGTCCGCTCCCACGCACAAAGTCTCAAACGCCTCAACCGGATCACTTGCCGGGTCCCAAACCGTGACATCCCAACCTTCGGGCGCATAGGTTCGCATCAAGTCTGCTTTTGGGGCTGCAATTCTCCCCTGTACCAATACTGTCGGCATTACGCGCCCTCTTTGTGTTTTTCATATCCTGCTTGCAATTCAGACCGCAGGAAGTCTCCAAATACAAGTGGATCATACTGCGCTGACTGATCATCGCTGATGCAAGAGGGCAGTGGTGCTATGACCGTATCCACATGAGGGTCAAAGAAGAAGGGGCAAGAGTAACGCTCTCGCCCCGACCGATTGATCACACGGTGCGGAGTGGAACGCAGCCGTCCATTTGACCAGCGATGTAACATATCGCCGACATTCACGACAAAGGCCCGCTCGATGTAGGGCGCGTCAATCCATTCACCATCAGGGGTTTGCACTTGCAAGCCGCCAACACTGTCCTGCGCCAGAATGGTCAGGCAACCAAAGTCGGTGTGGGGGGCGGAGCCATATAGATCATCACCATCAGCCGGGTCGGTTGGCGGGTAATGAAGCAGGCGGAGCCACGCTGTTGGGCGTTCAAAGGCTGGGGCGATGGTTTCGGGCGGGGTGCCAATTGCTGTCGCGGCAAGCCTCATCAACCGGCGGCCCAGTTCTGTCATTGCTTCATAATACGCTAGGACTTCCTGTTGGAATCCGGGCAGGTCTGGCCATTGGTTCGGCCCGGCCAGAAACGCGTCTGCAAGCACATCGGGGTCATCCGGACCAGCTTCGCGCAGCATCATGAAGCTTTCAGACTGATTGGGGCGTTTCACCTCTGCTAGTTTGGAGTTCACATCGGTCGAGGTGTTGATGGGGATGAAGCCGCGATGCTTATCGTTCAACTCAATCGCCATCTTCGCCTCGCGCGGCATGGCGTGGAAACGGGCGGAGGCTGCGAACACAGAATCGACCAGTGTTTTTGGTACGCCGTGATTTACGATGTAGGCAAATCCCACATCGCCATATGCCGTGGCAAACTCGGTGGCCAGTTGCGACGGATTAGCGGCGGAGAGGTCGAGGATGGGGATGTTTTTCATGCGATGAATAGAGGGGATTTCTGGGCGTCACTGCAAGCAGTTTTATGCTCGTTTCCTATGAAAATTCGCCCAAAGCGTAACGCGTGCGAGCATTTCTGTAAGCCTTTGAAAAACAATAAAAAGGCATGCGTGCATTTACTGAATATTAGTGATTGATGGAAATGAGAAATTGGGGCGTATTATTGTTTAATATCAAGCAATTATCTGTATTTTTAGGCTCATAAACCACTTTGTGCACGCACCGTTGGAATCGCAGTTACCCGCCACAAACCTCGCACCCATCACGCCTAGCCGTTTGGAACACGCGCACATCTGCGTCCAGTGCATCATAAATCAGCAAACGGCCTTTCAGGGGGCGGCCTGAATTGGTGATCAGCTTTACGACTTCGGTCGCGGCCATGCAGCCGAGCACGCCGGCCATTGGGCCGATTACTCCGGCCTCGGCGCAACTTGGGGCCAACCCGTCTGCTGGGCGTTCTGGGAATACGCAGGCGTAACATGGTGCATCGGGGGAATAGACGCTCAACTGCCCTTCCCACTGCGAAATCGCGGCTGAGACGAGGGTTTTGCCCAATCGGCTCACCACCTCATTCACCATATAGCGGGTATCAAAGTTATCTGACCCATCCACCACGATGTCATATTCAGCGATGATGGTCTCGGCATTCTCTGGTGTCAGGCGCGTTTCATGCCCAACAACCTCTACATTCGGGTTCAGTGCCTGCACAAAACCCTTTGCGCTTTCCACCTTGGGCTGGCCGATCTTGGTCGTTATGTGAATGACCTGTCGTTGCAGGTTCGACAGTGACACAACATCATCATCGACAATGCCCAATCTGCCAACACCAGCCGCCGCCAAATACAGGATTGCGGGCGCGCCGAGGCCACCGGCCCCGACCAATAGAACGCGGGCGGACCTTAACCGTTTTTGGCCAGCCCCCCCGATTTCACGCATGATAATATGCCGGGCGTAGCGTTCCAGCTCTTCATCTGAAAAACCCGACATATCGGCGCCTTACAAACCGTCGAACAAGGCAGTCGACAGGTAACGCTCAGCAAAGCTTGGCAGAATGGCAACCATACGCTTGCCCTTCATCTCTGGCCGTTCGGCCAGCTCCAGCGCAGCGGCAATAGCTGCCCCAGAAGAAATACCGCCGGGGATACCCTCTGACCGTGCCAGCATACGTGACATTTCAAAGGCTGTTTCATTGCCGATGGTCAACACCTCGTCGATAACGTCGGTGTTGAGAATTGGCGGTACAAAACCAGCGCCAATGCCCTGAATTTTATGCGGGCCAGGTGAACCGCCTGACAACACGGGGCTATCCTCTGGTTCTACCGCCACAATCCGACAGTTAGGATTGCGTTCTTTCAACACTGTGCCAACGCCGGTGATCGTACCGCCGGTGCCGACGCCAGAAATAAACACATCGACCTGCCCGTCAGTATCGGCCAAGATTTCCTCGGCTGTTGTCTGAACGTGAATGGCGGGGTTGGCGGGGTTGGCAAACTGCTGTGGAACAATGGCGTTTGGGTCTGCTGCAGCCATTTCTTCGGCCTGCGCAATCGCACCATTCATGCCCTTTGCAGGGTCGGTTAGTTCCAACTTGGCGCCCAAAAAGGCGAGCATCTTGCGACGCTCAATCGACATTGATTCTGGCATGCAAAGGGTCAGTTTGTACCCGCGAGCTGCGCAAGCAAACGCCAGCGCAATCCCCGTGTTGCCTGATGTTGGCTCGATGATGTTGGTATCGGCGTTGATTTTGCCCTCAGCCTCCAACGCATCAATCATCGCAACGCCAATACGGTCTTTTACGCTGGCGATTGGATTGAAAAACTCAAGCTTGCCGCACAGATCAACATCAACCCCTGCCTCGGCGCACACCCGAGACAATCTGACCAAAGGCGTGCCGCCAACGGTCTGTGTGATGTCGTCATAAATCCGCCCGTGTGATCGAACTGTCATGATGAATTCCCCTCAAATCGTAAAGTCTTGCGTTGCACGACCGCCGCGCTCTACGCCCATTTTCTCGGCGCGGGCGCACAGGTCTTGCATTGTTACGCCTTCCAGCTCTTTCAACACCGCCTCTTGCGCATCCTGCCACAATGGATGCGCAACCTGACGGCCCAATTCGCTGGTTGGCCCTTCGTCTTCCTCTGTCGCATCAACGATGCGCACAATCTCTGCCACCGTTATGCGGCGCCTTTCACGGGCAAGCGAATAGCCGCCCTTTGGCCCGCGCACACCTTTCAGCACGCCCTTGTGGACAAGCTGTTGCATCACTTGTTCCAAGTACCGCTGTGGGATGCCCAAGCGTTTAGTCACATCCTTTGACTGCACCGGGTCGGGGCGGGCGTTATAGGCGATGTCCAGAACAGCCTCTAACGCCAACAGCGTTTTGCGAGAGAATTTCAACATGTTCCTAAGCCACTCCTGTAGAGCCAAAACCACCTGCGCCACGTGTGGTGTCATCCAACGTACCGGGGGTAAAAATTGCTTGTGTCACGGGGGCCAGCACCATTTGCGCCACCCGATCGCCATGAGAGATAATCACCGGCGCATCGCCCAAATTGATCAGCAGGGCTTTTACTTCGCCGCGATAATCACTGTCGATTGTACCGGGGGCGTTGCACACGGTCAGGCCCTTTTTGAAGGCAAGGCCCGAGCGGGGCCGAATTTGAATTTCATATCCTGCCGGGATCGCCATGCGTAAGCCGGTGGGGATCAAGGCCCGCGAGCCGGGGGCCAGTGTTAAGCCGTTTTCCCTGTCCTCTGCTGCGAGCGAACAACGCAAGTCAGCACCGGCCGCGCCTGTGCTTTCATAGGCAGGCGGTGGCAAGGTTGTGTCATAGTGCGCCATAAATTCGATGGATACGGGGGCGGTCAGCACGACACGCCCTTTCCTTCGATATGATTGGCAATGTGATCCACCAATTTCCGTGCAACGTCGGTTTTGCTGCCGGTTGGCCACTCATTGTTGCCGCCATCATCAATCAATACGACGGTGTTTTGATCGCCCCCCATGATCCCGGTTGCCGGGCTAACGTCATTGGCAACGATCCAATCACAACCCTTGCGCAACCGCTTGGCCGTTGCATGGGCAACCACATCATTTGTTTCCGCTGCGAACCCGACCACCAAGCCGGGGCGTTCGCCTGCCGGCAATTGCGAGATAGTGCGCAGAATATCGGGGTTTTCGGTCAGTTTCAGGTCGGGAATATCCCCGGTTCCGTCTTTCTTTAGCTTGCTGTCACTTTCATCGGCAGTGCGCCAATCTGCAACGGCTGCGGCGAAAATCGCGATGTCTGCGGGCAATGCCGCCGTGGCCGCGGACAACATCTCGCGTGCGCTTTCAACGTTCACGATGGTTGCGCCATCGGGTGCCGGTGTGTTTGTTGGCCCGCTGACAAAGGTGACATTCGCACCCTCTGCCACCAGTGCTGCTGCAATCGCGGCACCCTGCTTGCCGGAGGACCGGTTGGCGATATAGCGCACCGGGTCAATCGGTTCGTGGGTGGGGCCAGAGGTGACCAGCACGTGCTTTCCGCTCAACCGCCCAGTACCGCGTAGCATTACATCTATTTGGTCAAGAATTTCCGCTGGCTCTGCCATCCGCCCCGGACCGAACTCTCCACAAGCCATATCGCCGTCATTTGGGCCAACGACGGAGACGCCGTCGCCTTTCAATGTCGTCAAATTGCGCTGCGTCGCCGCGTGATTCCACATGCGCACATTCATGGCAGGTGCGATCAGGACCGGCTTGTCCGTCGCCATCAACAGGGTAGTGGCAAGGTCGTTAGCGTGCCCACCAGCCATTTTGGCCATCATGTCAGCGGTCGCAGGCGCAACCACAACCAGATCAGCGGAGCGAGACAATTGGATATGCCCCATCTCTGCCTCATCCGTGAGGTCAAACAATTCTTGGTAAGCCTTTGAACCAGACAGGGATGAAACCGATAATGGGGTCACAAATTCAGTCGCGGCTTGGGTCATGACGCAGGCAAAACTATACCCGCGTTCACGGCCGCGCCGGATCAGGTCCAGGCATTTATAGGCCGCGATGCCACCGCCAATGATCAGCAAGATATGTTTATGAACCGCCATCCAGCGCCTATGTCCTTACACAGATTTATCGGTGATGGACTGTAGATTGAATTGGGGTAGCGGTTCAATAAGGGGAACAGTGAATTTTCACAGAATTACGCCTTATTGGTAAGGCGTTGATTAGGCGTCAATTCTTTTTCCGGTCATCCACAATGTTCATGGTTGCTTGCCCGCTTTGCCCCAAGGGGATCGACGAGAATGGGCCGCCTTGCATGGTTTGCCCTATGTCGTTCAGGTCAGCGGGTGGTTCGGCCGCCAGAATTTCATCGGCAAATTGTTCTGCATTATCCTTTGGCCGATAGCCAAGAAATTCAACGCCCGCGTTGCTGACAGGCGCGCGGTCATTGTTGGACACGCCATAAACAACCGCGAATTCAGTTACCGGCGTATCAATCGCACGAGTGACCAGTTGGATCAGATCGTCGTAAGACAGCCACGACCCCAACGCGCGCGCGCTGGTTACTTGCGCGCATGACAGAATACGCAGGCAAACCGCCTCTATCTGGCGCTTGTCCCAATACATGCGCGCCAAATCCTCAGCAAAACATTTGGACAGGCCGTAGTAAGTGTCAGGGCGGTGCGCGGCATCCACGCCGATCAGGTCGGTTTTCTGGTGCATGCCGACAGCGTGGATTGAGCTGGCGTAAACAACACGGCGAACGCCATGTTTGTAGGCTGCTTCCCACACGTTATAGGCGCCAATGATGTTAGACTGGAGGATGGTTTCGAATGGGGCCTCATCGCCCATGGCGCCGAAATGAACCACCATATCCGCGCCTTCCATCAGCGCGTGAACATCGTCTGCGCTCGCCAGATCAGCGCGGACATAACGCTCACCGGGATAGGTGTCGCCGATATCGTCAACGAGGTCAGAGCTGATCAGTTCATCCGCCAGTTTGGAGAGTGGTTCACGGAGGTAAGACCCCAATCGGCCAGCGGCCCCGGTCAGTACAAGTCGTTTCATCATAGTTTCCTACTGGTCAGGATATTCAAATTTTTGTTGGGCAAAGGCAGGTTAGATGACCGCTTTTTCGATGTAAGGGCGGCTTTCTACAATGCGGTCATAGCCGAACGAACTGAGGTCTAGTGCGCGATATTCGCCGTAAGTTAACAATTCGGCCATACCTCGGCCCATCGCTGGTGATTGCTGCAAACCATGACCAGAGAACCCGTTCAGGAACATGAAGTTTGAAACCTCGTTGTGCGGCCCAAGAATAGCGTTGTGGTCAAAGTGGTTATAGGCGTAATGCCCTGCCCATTCGCTTGTTACTTTGATGGCCTCAAACTGTGGGATGCGCGTTGCGATGGTTGGCCAGATGTGATCCTGCCAGATCGCATGGTCCATCGTGAAATCATCGAAATCAACAGCCGGGTCATAGTCGGAATGACCGCCAGCCTGATAGGTGCCGCCGCCGATTTCACGGAAATGGACGCCCGAAGGGTCAATCGTTAGCGGCAAATCGCGGTCCAGCGGGTTTTCGGCTGAGAATACCCAGGTAAACCTTTTTCGAGGCTCCACCGGAACATCAATACCAGCCATCGCAGCCGTACGCGCGGCGCGGGGGCCAGAGGCGTTAACGAGCTGCCCGCAGGAGATGACCTCACCTGATTTCAGGGTTACGCTTTCTATCCGATCGCCAGCGCTGTTTTTGGTCATCGCGACGACTTCATCGTCTACATATTCAACGCCCCGCTCACGGGCCGATCTGCGCCACCAATCGAACACGGCGGCACCGTCCCAGTAGCCTTCGTCAACCAGATTTATGCTGCCCAAAACCACATCATCGACGTTATAGAACGGATAACGCTGTTTAATCTGATCTGCCGTCAGCAATTCGGTTGCAGCACCAGCGGCAAGCTGTACCTTTTGGCTTTCGCGCAACGTGTCAGCAAATTCATCGTTATCTGCCAAATACATATAGCCAAAATTATGGATACCAAGTTCCGGCACGCGGTCATCACCGCCCATGTACTGTCGCAGGTTTTTAACAAAATCAGCGGCAAACTGAGAGATGCTGACGTTTGTTGGGGATGAAAACTGCTGACGCATGCAACTGTTGGTGTGGGCGGTTGAGCAGTTTTCATAATTCGGATCACGCTCGACCACCAAAACCGAACCGTCGAAATCAGGGTTATCTGACAAGAACCAAGCGGTTGATGAGCCCATCATCGCGCCGCCAATAATCACAACGTCATAATTGGATTTGGTGGGCTTGTTAGAAAATCCAGCTTTGCTCATCAGAATGTCTCTCCCCGGTTGGCCCGCGCCACTACAACCGCAAACCTCACATCATTCAATGGAATCTGTGGCAGTCAGGCACGATCAAATCCAATTATTTAATTGTATCGGCACAGTAAAATTTATTGATCGAATATCTTTTCTGCTGCAATCGCAGCGGTCAGGGCAGCCTGTGTGACAACAGCCGATGCTTTCTTTACGTCATATCTGGCCCGAAAATTCAGGGCATCAGGCCGCCATAAGTATCGCAACCGCTGCAACTTTCCCTCAGCAATCGCCTCCATGACCATCGGTTGAGGCAGGCAGGCAACCCCAAACCCCTCCAACGTCATTTGCAGGCAGGCGGCCAAATTGGTGGATGAGGAAAGTTCCACATTGCTCGCCCCATTTTCCGCCAGATGCTGTTTGAATTGCGTATAGGGCAAGGTTCCACGAGCGTGAGCGAGGATCGGAAGGCTGGTGAGGTCTTTCAGAGTCAGAACGCCCTCGCCAACACCTAAACCGGGCGATGCTACCCAAGTCAGAGGGCAATCGCCAAGCTCAACTTCGCCCTGCGCCCGCCGGTCAAATGGTCCGCTTTGTAAAGCGAGGTCGAGCGATTTGCTGAACAACAGTTCAGACAGGTTTGCCGATACATCGACGGTAAGTTCGACGTGAATGTCGGTGAACTTTTCCTTTAGGCTTTTCAAAAAAGCCCCCAACCACGTATGGGCGACAATCTCTGTCGCGCCAATGCGGATGGTTCCCTCAAACAGAGCATCATTCGCGGCGGCAACGGCAAATTCATCCATACTTTGCAACGCGCGACGCGCAAAGGGCAGCAATGCTTCGCCTTTTGGCGTTAGCCGGACCGACCCTGCGTCTCGGTCCATCAGGCTTGCGCCAATTAGGGTTTCCAAGGTTGAAATACGGCTGGAGATATTTGGCTGCGTCGTGTTCAACGCTTCAGCCGCGCGGCGAAAGCTGCGGATGTCCGCAACTGTGACAAACGCCTCTACCTGTTTGAGATTTATTTTAACTGCCATGGCCGGAGCCTATGCTGCTTTTTGGGCCATGGCCAGCGGGTTAGGCGCGACAGCTAGGCGTTATCCGGGCAACTTGAATCGATCGAAACATGCTCTAGCTCATCGCCGCCTGCAAAACCCGTCGGGTGTTTTCACCCGCAATCAACGCCAGTTTTTCGCGCGGAAATACTGGCGCAAGGTCGGCACCGCGAATACGGGCCAGCGCCGCAACCACATAACTTACGCCTGTAACGTCAAAGGCGGTTGTTGTTGCGCCGTCGAAATCAGAGCCAAAGGCAATATGTTCATAGGGGTCAAATCGGCCAAACCGGCCCATCATTTCATCGACAAAATCATCAGTAGAAATCGTTTCCAGAATCGCCATGACGCTTTCAACAATTCGCCCCATTTTATCTTCGAATGGTTCATCATCGGCCCAGCCCATCGCGGACCGCCAGAACCCAACGCCGATCACACCACCGGTCGCCACGACCGCACGAATATCGGCAACTGACAGATTTCGAGGGCTCGGGTTTACCGCCTTAACACCACTGTGACTGATCAGCACCGGTCGCGGCCCATCATCGTGGGTAAGCGCCAACCCGCAGGCCTCTCGAATCAACGCGGGCGCGGCATGGGCCAGATCAACGACAATGCGACGATCAAAGCAGCCATTGATGACCTTTTTACCAGCAGCAGTCAGGCCACCGCGCCCGCCGCTGTTTTCCGATGCACCGCCCAGCCCATTTGAAAAACGATGCGTTGGCGCGATCATCCGAAAGCCTGCCTCAAACAGTTCATCCAAGGCGGCATCTACACGGGCCTGATCATCGTCAGGGGTTAGCCAATGCAACCCCTCTAGCGACAGCATCACCCCGATGGTCGGTTTTCCCAGCGAAGTCAGGTCAGGTGCTGACAATGCATCGAGATCAGCGGCGCTATAGACTGGAGCGGCGGTGAACGGCGCTGTCTCTCGCTCGCTGTGCTTTACCATGCTGCGAAACCGCTGTGCGATCTTTAGCGCCCTGCTGCGCCGTTTACGGCTGCGGGTCCGGGCGGGCGACAGGATTTCGGTGGGGAACAGCGCATCAACCTGATCAAAACCGGTGCGTGAGACCACCAGTCGATCCTCATCATTTCGGAACGGCAGAGGCGTCCATGTCGGAGCCGCAAATACTTGCAACCCCAACCGCGCTGCGCGCAAACGCGGGCCATCCAAATGCCCACCATTGCGAGATGCCAACGGGTCAACACCCCATAGCAACGTATCAGCATGCAAATCCGCTAGAAACAAATCCTCGGCCAATGGGTGAAATTGCAGGTCACGTACATCGGTTTGATTTGATACACGTTCAGCTAGCCGCGCGATGACGGCGGGCAGGCCTGCTGGAATTTCGTGATCGGCGATTGGTTTCATTTCGGTCGCTTTAACTCAAATACTGAATCTATCGTTGCGTAGTTAAGGTAGCCCATTCTTGCCAACGGTTTGTAAATGGACGGGTCGATCAGGCCATCAGTCAAAATTGCATCGTCAATATGCACGCCAACGACCTGACCAAACACGGTCACGTTGCAACCCGGCGCGTTATTTGGCAAATCCACGACCTGCAATAATTTGCACTCCAACGTTGCGGGGCTTTCACCCACTCGAGGCACCGCAATTTCATTGCAAGGCAGTGCAGTTAAACCGGCTTCTTCGAACTCATCACCCAACCGAGAATAATGGCCCGCTGTGATGTTCATTTGATCCATGAGAGCCGTCGGAACAATATTGACCGCAAATTCCCCGGTTTCCCGAATATTTGCCAAAGTGTCCTTACGGTCGCCCTCTTGTGGACCAAGTTTTTGACCGGTGAAAGCCAACATGATGATCGGCGGGCTATAAGCTGCACCGTTAAAAAAGCTGAATGGCGCCAAATTCGGCACGCCATGGGCATCAGCCGTAGACACCCAACCAATGGGGCGTGGCGCTATGATTGCGTTGAAAGGATTATGCGGTAATCCATGGTCCTGATCGGTTTCAGGCTTATAGAACATATTCTAGGCTCCCAAAGATTGGCCACTAGATTGGTTGTGGCGCTGGACTGCGCCATATAGGCCATGCTACGCGGCGATAAAGCGGACGCAAGGGGCGACCGCATAACAAGTAGCATTGACGCCCATGTTCCGCCTTTCACTCGAAAGCCCTGATGACCAGGATGAAGTGGAATGGCTGTTCGATTTGGCGTTTGCGCCGGGCAGACAGGCGCTTTCCTCATATCAACTTCGTGAAGGTGTCTCTCCTGTCGCTGAGCTGTGCATGGTTGCGCGTGATGATCTAAATGTATTGGCTGGGGCGATCAGGTATTGGCCTATCATGGTTGGCGATACAGCTGCCTTGTTGCTTGGCCCTGTAGCGGTCCACCCGACGTACCAAGGTGAGGGACTCGGTGCCTTGCTGGTCGGTGAGACCCTGACCAGGGGGCGCGGCGCAGGGTGGAAGCATGTCGTGTTGATCGGTGATGAGCCATATTACAGCCGCTTTGGTTTTTCCCGCGCTGCTGCCAGGGGCATTTCATTTCCGCCACCAACAAACCCAGACCGTGTATTGGCACGCGCTTTGACGGCCGACGAATTGACCGGATTGGTTGGGTTGGCGCGTCGCCCCTAAACCACAGCGCGTATTTAGACCACCCGGCAATCGCCAAACGATTTTCAACTAACCCCAATCGTGTGAATCCCTTGCCATTTCATCCTGTGCTTTATGTACATTCACGGGCAACCCTGTAGAAATCGACTGTTAACAAGGGGATCACAGAATGCAGCCGATTAATGAGCTTGAACAGGCGCGGATAGCGGGTTTGTGCCTAAGAAGGCTCAGGGCAACTGGTGTGGAAATTGAGCAAACGACGGATTTTGGAAGAGTCGTCGAGACGGCAAAACAGATGGGGAAGCCGTATTTCACCAAACAACTGCATCCTGACTATAACGACTTTACTGAGTCGGACGCTTTTTTCCTCCTCCTTAAAGATACGCTGGGTGAATTTGGGGTCAGGGACGTCGGCATGCTCGGCGTGAGGTGCGAAAACATGCGGCCCGGTGAGTTCGCCTCATTTTTCCAAAGACATATGACGCGGCTATATGGCAAAGGGGAAATAGAACCTCTCAAACCCGGAAACTTGCCGCCGGTTTTCCACGACATCAGTGGTCGCGTCGCCTATATCGGTGATCTGTTTATTACCAAGCCCCATCGGGGTGAAAAAGGTGTTGATAAGCGGTCTTTGCTGCTTTTGGCATTTGTTCTTTCCAACATGCGCTGGTCGTTTGATTGGCTCTATTCGTTTGTACGTGAAGGCGACGCAGAAAAAGGCCGCTTTGCTATGTATTGCTTTACACGAACGTATCTTTGCGGGTTGCTTTGGGATGATCCACCAGACGAGCGAAATGACAGTGATTACCTTGGCTGTGTCAGCCGCGAGGACTTCACGTTCTTAGCTCGGCGCATGTTGGAGCGTCCGGATGTATTTTGAGAACGACAGGATCAACACCCGCCCGTCATCATCGCGCACCGGCAGTAGCAACCTGTCATATTCGTAGGCAACGATCGTGTTGTTGGGCCAAACGACATCGATCGATTCTGTAGTCAGCATTGGTTTCCCCTGAACCACGCTGAAGTGATGGCTGGCTATGCGCTCAATGATCTGGGGGGTTGTTTGTTGCAACGCTTCGCGAAACTCACCGACGTCGTTTGAGCCAATAATTTGGCCTGCCAAAGATTGTGAACCCATCGAAACCGGTTGGATCATACCGTCCTTGGGCTCCTCAAACAGATCAACAGCGTCGTAGATTTCCTTGTTCATCGAGGAAAGGCGGCCATCGCCAGCGTGCCAAGCCTCTAGCAACTGATCGAAACCTAGAGTCTGTCGAAAGGAACCATCCAAATCTTCGGCTGTTTCACCTGACGCAGCATATTTAAATCGCATCTGCTGCCCCATCCCCATAATAGTTGACGGGTCCAGTTTAAAAGTCGCACAGATTTTGGCAAAAGTAGTGATCGGGACATCGCCTTTACGGGCCTTCAGGTTAGCTAGGTAGCGATCATTCTCCCCCAGTTCTAACGACATAGCGCGCAGGCTTTTGCCATTTTCGGCCAATGCCGCAAACATTCGTTCATGAATGAAGTCTAATAGGTTTGTTTTTGGCGGTTCCAAACAGGTCTCCGATATTCTGTCACCCAGCAGATGATACCCATTATCTTAGGTTGACCAAGTGCTGATTCATACACGATTAGGGAAAGCGGGGCATTTCTAATGAACGCCAGCGCAAAATTAGCGGTGGTAAAGTTGTAACAGGAAAGCGAGCGAACATGAACGCATCCTTATTGCAGGACCAAACCGACAACGTGCTCGGGGTGATTTATGAGCAGAGCACCACCGACGCTGGCGCGGTCTGCAAGTTCATCGGTCTGGTGAAACGCATCAATGGTCGCCCACGCTCCGTTTTTGAAAATGGTCCGCCGTTCGGCAAAGAAACCGTCATTGTTATGTTTGATGAAGATGCTGACCGAAGGGACAATGCGGCATGAGCCAGTCATCTTACTCCGTCGCTATCCTTAACCCTGTTACCAGACAGATGGATCATGTGTCTGGACGTATTGAATTTCGGGGACGCCCTATTTGGATGACAACCGATATTCCAGAACAGCGCACAATGTTCGATACATTGCAGGAGGCATCACTCGCTGTTTTGGACATTGTGAAATTGGACCCGACAGCCAATGTGGCTTGTGTATCGGATGGCAGTGATTTTCGGTCAGTGTTCAAGAATTATGATGGTGTTGTTAATCGCCGTTTTCCCAGCATCGCACGGTTCGAATAATAGTAACTTCCGGGCAGTATTGCCTTAGCCGCACAAGGGGCTGGCGATCAGAGCCATTGCCCCTGTTCAATCAGGCCATGACTTAAGAGCTGTTCTGACTTCCATTCGAATCGTTCAGAATTTGGCCACATAAAGGTAGGCACACCTTGGCTAAATTTCGGATGCGCACGCAGGGCGCGGGCACGCCGCACCGACATCAATGCAAAGGTCGGGTTATGGTGCCAAGGGCAAGAGAGCGTGTTGCCCTCCTCCTCAGTCAGCCACAGATCCTCTCGCAAGGTTGCACCGCCAACAAAAAGCGCCGGGCGATTGATTCTGAACATGTTGCGGAGTGTGTATTCTTCAAACCGCCAGCCTAGCCCGCCATAGATGTCAGCCTGCCGGCCTTCTCTCTCAAACCCATACCAACCTTGAGAATCGAAATAGACTTCCTCAAGATCAAAAGCCTCATCATCCCGACCCAGCGCATCGGAATAAATATCGATTGCATAAGAACTGGCTGAAGTGCGCCGCTCTGCCGCCAAAAAATCGGTAAAATCCGCGATACATCGGGTTTCGATGTGGGGATAGAATATGAATTCGCCGCTAAAGCAGACCAACATCCATTGACCCGCGACTGCATTTGAAACTGAATTTGCGATTTTTGCCTGTCTGTCCGGAGTAGCAAAATTCGCCGGTGCAGCCATCACAGTTTCAGATTGCTCAAACACATCGCCAACGGCACCGACGGCAATGATCGTGCGAAACCCACATTTTGATAGCCAATCGGTCGTTTCGACGGCCAAAAAGGCGCTTTCACAGATAACTAAAGCTAAAGGCCCTTTTAGAGAGCCCTGCGCTTTACTCAGCAATATGTCCAAAGATTCGTATTTCATTGACCCTCTTTTGCCCGATTATCGCAGCGCTTGCCAGTTTCAGCGGTAAATTCTGATGGCGCATTATAAAATATTTACAAAAATGATTAATAACCGTTTTCGGACGTCTTTACTGGCAACATTCCATAATAGTCGCCCCATCAAATAGGAAGGTTTACTTGACGGAACCGTCCAAATTTCAAGGTCGAACTTGTATAATTCCCTGTCTCAATATATTTACCTGCACTGTCAGAGATGAACTGATCGTAGCGGAAGGTGGCCGTTTGATCTTTTCTTTCTACGAGTGAAGTAACTGGCCATATGTGTATTTACGGCCTAAATTGGGGGCATGAAACAAACTATGTCGAATGATCAACTCGACCGTTCTGAGCTATTAGGCTTAACGTCCGAAATCGTTTCTTCGCATGTTTCGAATAATGCGGTTAGCCAGTCTGACCTGACGAACATGATTGAAATGGTTTTCAACACGTTGGAGGGCCTGGCAGCACCGAAAGAGGAACCAGTCGAAGAACTGAAACCTGCGATTTCGATCAAACGTTCAGTGACTGACGAATATATCGTTTGCTTGGAAGATGGCAAAAAGCTGAAAATGCTAAAGCGCCATTTGAAAACATCTTACGATATGACACCAGACGATTACCGGGCCAAATGGGGTTTGGCTGCGGACTATCCAATGGTTGCACCAGCCTACGCACGCAAGCGGCAGGATCTGGCCAAGAAAATCGGCCTCGGCCGTAAGAAAAAGTAAAATAGCCGCGCCGTTGCAGGCGTAGCTATGGACAGGTACAAAGCGGCGCACTCAAATCGGGTGCGCCGCTGCTCGTTTTCGGGGATTACGTCATGGCCGAGGCCAAAAAACTCTACGTCAAAACCTTTGGTTGCCAAATGAATGTCTACGACAGCGAACGCATGTCAGAGGCGATGATTGAGGCTGGGTATGAGACAACGGACGCCCCCGATGATGCAGACCTGGTGCTGCTAAACACCTGCCACATCCGCGAAAAGGCCGCTGAGAAAGTTTATTCTGATCTTGGGCGCATTCGCAAATTGGCCGACGCCAAGAAAGCGCGCGGCGGGTTGATGCAAGTTGGCGTCGCGGGTTGTGTCGCGCAGGCAGAGGGCGAAGAAATCGTCCGCCGCCAGCCGCTGGTCGATGTGGTGGTCGGGCCACAGGCCTATCACAACCTGCCTGCAATGGTAGAAGAGGCTAAGGCCAAGGGCCAAGCGGTGGTTAACACCGATTTTCCCGAAGATGACAAATTCGCCAAGTTAAGCCGCGGCCCAAAGGCCAAGCGCGCACCAACTGCATTTCTGACCGTTCAGGAAGGTTGCGATAAATTCTGCGCCTTTTGCGTGGTGCCTTATACGCGCGGTGCAGAAATCTCCCGCCCTGTCGCACAGGTTTTGTCCGAGGCGCGGGATTTGGTCGAACGCGGTGTCGCCGAAATCACATTGCTTGGGCAGAACGTTAATGCCTATCACGGTAAATCTGAGGGTGGAGATTGGTCTCTGGCACGATTGATCAAGGAATTGGCCAAGGTAGATGGGTTGGAACGTATTCGCTTTACCACATCTCACCCCAACGACATGGACGAGGAACTGATCGCCGCGCATGGAGAGATTGAAAAGCTGATGCCTTACCTGCATCTGCCGGTTCAATCCGGGTCAGACCGAATTTTGGCAGCGATGAACCGTCGCCACACAGCCGAAGCTTATATTCGCTTGATTGAGCGTTTCCGTGCTGTCCGCCCGGACCTGTCGCTATCTGGTGATTTCATTGTCGGTTTTCCCGGTGAGACCGAGGCAGAATTTCAGGAGACGATGGATCTGGTGCGGGAGGTGACTTACGCGCAGGCCTATAGTTTCAAATATTCCCCCCGCCCCGGCACCCCGGCAGCAAATGATCCACTGGTGGATGCTGATGTTGCCTCTGATCGCCTGACCCGGCTTCAGACCCTACTCACAGAGCAGCAAGTAGCGTTTCAGCAATGGTGCGTCGGGCGTACTCTGCCCGTTTTGATCGAAAAACAGGGGCGTGAAGCGGGTCAGATCGTTGGCCGTTCGCCTTACCTACAGGCCGTTCACCTCGACGCGGATACGGCATTGATCGGCAAAGTTGTGGACGTCGACATCACCCGCAGTGGCCGTAATTCGCTGTTTGGGCAGCTTGCATAAATAACCTGGAGAACGGGATGACAACGACCGAAGCGAAGCTACTTCTTTCCGCCAGCATCCTGATGCTGCGCGACAGCCCCGAACTCGAAGTTCTATTGGTCAAACGTCATCACGAAGTTGATTTTGCATCTGGTGCCTACGTCTTTCCCGGCGGCAAAATTGCCCCCGGTGATCAGGCAGGAGACTGGGAAAATCAAACCGACGGCGATTTTACGGGAGAGGAGCTGGCACTTCGCATTGGTGCGATTCGCGAGGCGTTCGAAGAATCTGGTCTATTGCTTGCCCGCCACGCTAACAGCCGTGGCGTCGGCGCGCCTTTGGTAGGTTCTGACATTGCCTTAGCGCTTGCGCCCATGCGCGCGCCGGTGGATCGGGGTGAAGTTGATTTTCTTGGGTTACTCAAAGAAC
>JBMYPG010000058.1:0-16836 GCA_049600095.1 Pikeienuella sp.
ATAAGGCCGAAACAACAGCCCCCGGCGTCGGTGCTCTCCGCATGCGCCTCGTCGCTTGCAAAGGCCCAGCCGGTGACATGGTGTTAAAAGGCGAAGACGGCAAATACGTACCCGGTGTATTGCTCGACTTGGATTATTGGGCGCTTTGTCCGCAATAGAGCGAAGCTATAGCATTCGTGTGATTTTTGCATGTTATGTTAATTTTCCATTAGGAATAGTTAGCATAATTTTGACGGATGACTGTAATACGCCATCCGGTGCCAGGAACGATTGTTCGTGTTGATCTAAATGGAGGGTTTCGCCCGCCAGAGATGGTCAAACGACGGCCAGCTATTGTCATTTCCCCTCCGATAAAAGGCCGACAGAATCTCTGCACGATCGTCCCTCTAAGTACGACTGCGCCACGCACTGTTTTACCACATCATATGAAAATCACTTTTGACCCGCCTTTACCTAATCCCTATTCCAGCCCCACTGTTTGGCTGAAGGGCGACATAGTATTGACCGTTGGATTTCATCGGTTGCGATTGCTGGTTGACGGGAAGCTGGACGGGCAGAGGGTATATGATGTTCGTGTCTTGCCTCAGGCGTTGTTTGAACAAGTAAAGCAATGTGTAAGATCAGGGATTGGTTTGTGAATTGATTGTTAAGGTCTATCTGCCTATATATTTGTTGTCGCCGGTAGCACCGGCAATTTAAGTCCACTGAAAAGTGGCCTCTGCGGATAAGGTGATTGCAAGCCATTCGCAGCGACTTTTGGCCTCGCCTCGGCGGGGCCTTGCTATATCTGGTCCGGTGAACCTGTGCCGGGTCGCTCAATCCTCTTGACCTCAGCCCGTTGGCGACCAACAGTCCCCGCAACGCTAATTCATAGGAGGTCATCATGGACGTATCAGGCAAAAAAGCACTCGTATTCGGCGGAACTTCGGGCATTGGTCTCGCGACAACGCTGAAGCTCGCCGCCGCTGGCGCGACGGTCATTGCCGTTAGCCGCGATCCATCTAAGGCTGGTGATTTGCCCGCAGGCGTGACTGTGGAAGGTTGTGATGTGCTGGATGAGGCTTCGGTCGCCGCGCTTTGCGCCAAACACGCGCCCTATGACATCCTCGTCAGCTCAGCGACAGGCGGCAGCCGCGCAATCGGGCCGTTTCTGGAAATGGATATGGGCGGTTACAAAGCATCATTCGACAAGCTTTGGGGCTATGCCAACGTCGTGCGCCATGGCGCGGCCCATGTAACCGAAGGTGGCTCCATCACCTTGGTCTCTGGTGCCCCTGCCAGAAACTGCAAACCCGGCCAGATTGCGTTGTCCTCAGTCGGTGGCGCTGTTGAGGCGATGGTACGTGCTGTCGCTCGCGAAATCGCGCCAACCCGGCGGATCAATGTCGTCTCACCCGGCACGATCGACACACCCATGGTCCCGGCACAGGGCGAAGAACGTACAGCCATCTACAATAAAATGGTTGTGGGCAATCTGGTCCCACGGGCAGGCACGGCGGATGAATGCGCAGATGGCCTTATGTTCGTGATCCAAAATGACTTTGTCACCGGTACAACTGTTGATGTTGATGGCGGCTGGGTGCTGTCTTAAAGGCGCGCCTTTGCCTAGCGGAACTGACGTTACTCGGCGCCGATTCGTCGCCTTTTGGCCAAAGGAGCGGCCCGAGTGCGCCCGTTTTGCTGGTGTGCGTCGGAGGGCCGCGTGCCAGTCAGCACATTCCGAACCACCGTAAGGCGAACTCGTCTGGCGGATCAGGCAGTTAGGCGCTAGGCTTAGGCCAAGCCACAACCACACGCGCCGAATGCGGCGCCGTATGCAGAGAAAATTTTGGGGGAGCCAAAATGGCGAAAGCATCAGGGGGCAAGCGCCCACTGTCACCGCACCTGTCGGTGTACAGACCGCAAATCACTTCCGTTTTGTCGATTATTCACCGCGCCACAGGCGTCGCTATGGCAGGTAGCCTTGCGCTGATCGTCTGGTGGCTGCTGGCGGCAGCAACCGGGCCAGAGTATTTCGAATTCGTTGACGGCTTTATGAACAGCATCATCGGCATGCTGATCATGCTCGGCTCGGCCTTCGCCTTTTTCTATCACTTCTGTAACGGCATTCGTCATATGTGGTGGGACATCGGCAATGGCTTTGAACTCGAGCAGGTTACTCAGTCTGGCATCGCTGTTGTATTGGCGGCCTGCGGCCTGACCGCCGTTCTTATCTTTTTGGCGCTGTAGGGGGGGTGGTTCGATGAAATATCAGACAGACAGATCACGCGCAGACGGTCTTGGCTCCGCCAAAGAGGGTACAGACCACTGGTGGCAGCAGCGCGTAACCGCCGTTGCGCTTATCCCGCTTGGCGTTTTGTTCATCTTTCCGCTGGCGACCATTATGGGTGATGGCCACGCGGCTGTCCTATCGCATTTTGGGCACCCGCTGAATGCAATCATCGCGGGCCTGTTTTTGCTGGTGGTGTTTAATCACCTGCGGCTGGGCCTTCAGGTCGTGATCGAGGATTACGTCCACGGCGCGATGTTCACGATAATGATGATGGCGAACACACTGTTCTGCGGGGCATTCGCCTTTGCCGGAATTTTTGCCGTCGCCAAGATCGCCTTTCAGGCTTGATCGGGCGGAAAAGGGGTTAAGATAATGGCAGCTTATGAATTTATTGATCACGAATATGACGTGGTCGTCGTTGGTGCCGGTGGTGCGGGTCTCCGCGCGACGCTCGGCATGGCCGAACAGGGTTTGCGCACTGCATGCGTAACCAAAGTGTTCCCAACCCGCTCTCACACCGTTGCAGCTCAGGGCGGCATCGCTGCCAGCCTCGGCAACATGGGGCCAGATAGCTGGCAGTGGCACCTTTATGACACCGTAAAGGGCTCTGACTGGCTCGGTGATACCGACGCGATGGAGTATCTGGCGCGTGAGGCGCCAAAGGCGGTTTATGAGCTGGAGCATTACGGCGTTCCGTTCAGCCGTACCGAAGAGGGCAAGATTTATCAGCGCCCATTCGGTGGTCATATGACCGAGTTTGGTGACGGCCCACCAGTGCAGCGCACCTGCGCCGCCGCTGACCGGACCGGCCACGCCATTTTGCATACGCTGTATGGCCAGTCGTTGAAGCATAACGCCGAATTTTACATCGAATATTTCGCGATTGACCTGATCAAGGCCGAAGACGGCAGCATTCAGGGTATTATTGCGTGGAAACTGGACGACGGCACGCTGCATCGCTTTAACGCCAAAATGGTGGTGATGGCGACTGGTGGTTACGGCCGCGCTTACTTCTCTGCCACCTCGGCCCATACCTGCACCGGCGACGGCGGCGGCATGGTTGCGCGTCAGGGCTTGCCTTTGCAGGACATGGAATTTGTACAGTTCCACCCCACCGGCATTTACGGTTCGGGCTGCCTGATCACCGAGGGCGCACGCGGCGAAGGCGGCTATCTCGTCAACTCCGAAGGCGAACGGTTTATGGAACGTTATGCGCCATCAGCCAAAGACCTCGCATCCCGCGATGTTGTCAGCCGCTGTATGACGATTGAGATTCGCGAAGGTCGCGGTGTTGGTGCAGATGGCGACCACATCCACCTTCACCTGAACCACCTGCCACCGGATGTTCTGGCCGAACGTCTGCCGGGCATTTCAGAAAGCGCGCGCATTTTCGCGGGCGTCGACCTGAACAAAGAACCGATCCCGGTTCTGCCAACGGTTCACTACAACATGGGCGGCATTCCGACCAACTATTGGGGCGAAGCGTTAAACCCAACCGCAGATGACCCAGACCGCATTCAACCCGGCCTGATGGCTGTGGGTGAGGCTGGTTGTGCTTCCGTTCATGGCGCAAACCGTCTTGGCTCAAACTCTCTGATTGACCTCGTTGTCTTTGGTCGCGCTGCTGCAATCCGCGCTGGTCAGATTGTAGACCCCAACGAATCGAACCGCCCATTGAACGAGGCAAGCTGTGACGAGGCGATGGCCCGGTTTGACGCCGCACGTCATGCCAATGGTGCCATCCCAACCGCTGACCTGCGCCTGAAAATGCAGCGTGAGATGCAGAAAAACGCCGCCGTGTTCCGCGTACAGGAAACACTGGAGGAAGGCTGCAAAAACATGGGCGCGATTTATGGTGAGATGAAGGACCTCAAGGTCTCTGACAAAACCATGATCTGGAACAGCGACCTGATGGAAACGCTAGAGCTTCAGAACCTTATGCCTAACGCAATGGCCACCGTGGTCGGGGCTGAGGCACGTAAGGAAAGCCGTGGCGCGCATGCCCGTATGGACTACGAAGATGGCCCATTGGGTGGTCGTAACGACGAAGAATGGCGTGTTCACACGATCTCTCACATTGACGAGGCATCAGGCGACACCACGCTAACCTATCGTCCAGTCCACGTTGACCCACTAACCACAGAAGACGAAGGCGGCATCAACCTGAAGAAAATCGCGCCAAAAGCGCGGGTTTACTAAGGGCCGATGGGGTCGCCGAAACATATGGCCGGTGGTGCAAAAGGCGGATGGCGCAGCGACGAAGAAATCTCTGCGTTGCTTGAATTCCGCAAAAAGCGCGCCATCGACTATTTCACCAAGGCTGCCGAAGGTATGGCAGATCGGGAATGCCCCGTTTGTGGCTATTCCGGTCGGTTCAGCCCGGTGCGGCACAAGGTGGATGTCTGGTGCCCGTCATGTGACAGCCGGTCTCGGCATCGCTTGATTCAGCTTTGGCTGCAAAACGAAAAACCGCTGCCTGACGGCTGCTCTGTCCTGCATTTCGCTGCCGAAGATTGCCTTCGCCCGGCCCTGACCGCTTGTTGTGGCAGCTATGTCACCGCCGATTTGAACGATCTGTTCGATGTTCAGCTCGACATTCAGGACATGGCGCTGGCTGATGCCAGCTATGACGTGGTGATCGCCAATCATGTATTGGAACATGTGGATGATGCCCGCGCCCTGTCTGAAATCGCCCGCGTGTTAACGCCGGGTGGGTTGGCGGTGATCACCGTACCGATCATCGAAGGCTGGGACAAAAGCTACGAAGACCCGACCATCACCGACGCCGAAACCCGGCGCAGGGTGATGAGCGATCCGGATCACCTGCGGTGGTACGGACGCGATATTCGCGACAAGATCGCCGCCGCTGGGCTGGTCTTTGACGAATATGTCGCGACAGAACCCGATGTCTCGCGCTGCGGATTAGCGCGGGCCGAAAAGATTTTCCTTGGGCGGAAGCCCGCCCAAACCACGGAATAGAGGAGAGGACGAATGGCTGAATTCGCACTTCCGAAGAACTCAAAAATCACCAAGGGTAAAACCTGGCCAAAACCTGAGGGCGCAAAAAACGTCCGTACATTCCGCATCTATCGGTGGAATGAGGAATCGGGTGAGCTGCCACGCGTCGATACATATTTTGTCGATATGGACACATGTGGCCCGATGATTTTGGACGCGCTGATCAAGATCAAGAACGAAATTGACCCAACGCTCAGCTTCCGCCGGTCTTGCCGCGAGGGCATTTGTGGTTCGTGCGCGATGAACATCGACGGTATCAACACACTGGCCTGTATCTATGGCCTTGATGAGGTAAAGGGCGATGTCAAAATCTATCCTCTACCGCATATGGAAGTTGTCCGCGACCTGATCCCGGACCTCACCCATTTCTACGCCCAGCACGCCAGCATCATGCCTTGGCTGGAAACGGCGACGAACAAACCACAGAAAGAATGGCGTCAGTCCATCGAAGACCGGAAAAAGCTGGATGGCCTCTATGAATGCGTGATGTGCGCGTCATGCTCCACATCCTGTCCATCATATTGGTGGAACGGCGACCGCTACCTCGGGCCAGCAGCATTGCTGCACGCCTATCGCTGGCTGATCGACAGCCGTGACGAAGCAACCGGCGACCGGCTGGATCATCTGGAAGACCCCTTCCGCTTGTACCGCTGTCACACCATCATGAATTGTGCAAAAACCTGCCCGAAAGGCCTGAACCCGGCCAAGGCAATCGCAGAGATCAAAAAGATGATGGTCGAACGCAAGATGTAAAAGATAGCCCGATTTCTAAAATGAGCGTCAGTCAGCGGCTGACGCTTTTATCAACTCGGGAGCCCACCAAACTTTTGGATAGAGCCCCGGTAGTTCCTCAATGATATTCAAGTTTTCCAATTGCTTGATCAAATTGCGCGCTGCGGCATCTGTTATTCCAACTTTATTGACGATGAAGCCGGGCCGAAGCACTGGGCTGTCAAACAACATATCAATAACAGCTAAGATATTGTTACTGCGACTGACAGTTGTGGCCGCCTCCCGATAACGTATTTGCAGTTCTATAACGTGGTCAATTGTGTTTACGGCGCGCAGGCAGCTTGCAGATAGTGTTTCCAAAAAGAACGAGATCCAATTTTCCCATTCTCCCCGTGCAGAAACCGCATACATCAGATCGATATATTCGCTCTTGCGGCTTTCCAACTCCGGGCTGACGTATAGAGCGGGAATATCGAGTAGACCTTCGGTTAGTGCCATCAACGTGACTAGCATCCTTCCCAAGCGCCCGTTTCCGTCTGCAAATGGGTGGATTGATTCGAACTGGTAATGAGCAATGGCGAGGTCGATCAAAGCTAATGTGTCGGATTTGTCAGCCCGATTGATATAGGTTTCTAAGGCGCCCATTGCCTCAACGGTTTCCGAAGGTGGGGGCGGTATGAAGCGAGCCGTTTCCAAAGTAAGGCCACCGATCATGTTTTGATCGCGTTTGTACTCTCCCGGGTACTTGTTTTCTCCTCGTGTCCGACCAACATCTGACAAAAGAATTTTGTGCGCTTGCTTTAACATTCGACCTGAGAGTGGGAGACTTGGCAAATTCTCTATGCACCATGACAACGCGCGGCTATAGTTCACCACTTCTGTTGTCATATCGTCGCCTTGGGTGGTTGCACCAGATTCGGCCAACACTAGTTTATCGGCAGTCGTGTAAGTGCCCTCCATGGCAGAAGATGTTTGCGCTTCCATTCGTTGGAGTGGTCTGATGAGTATGTAGGGGTTTGAAAGTCTTCGACAGGCTCCCCGCAGTTCACCAAGACTTGCGCTCGCAACCGCGATTGGATGAGCAATTCGGCCCAAGTCCAATTGTGGAGGTAACGGCGCTGGCGAAAAGGCCTTTGCGCCGTTGAGCGTAGGAACCAACCTTCCAGTCGTGGGGTCTATAAAATCTGCATACCTCATTTTCGGTCTTTCAACGCCTCGATATGGTGTAGTTTATAGCAAAGGTAGCTTTACCTATAAAGTGAGAAGGACGCTTCCAAGAAAACTATAAAGTCGTGTGAAAGCCTATTGCCCCTCAGCCACCCGCATTAGGTAACGACCGTAATCAGTTTTGGTCAGCGGCTCGGCCAATTCAATCAGCGCATCCTTGCTGATCCAACCATTCTCAAAAGCAATCTCTTCGGGGCAGCCGATTTTCAGCCCTTGCCGTTTTTCCATCGTCCGCACAAATTCGCCAGCCTCCAGCAGGCTCTCATGCGTTCCGGTATCCAGCCAGGCAAACCCACGGCCCATACGTTCGACGATCAACGACCCTTCGTTCAGATAGGTCTCCAGCAACGTAACGATTTCCAACTCTCCACGGGCGGATGGTTTAACCGCGGCGGCCCGTTCGGTCGCTTTGCCATCAAGGAAATACAGCCCCGTGACTGCATAGTTGGACTTTGGCTTTTCCGGTTTCTCTACGATAGAGATCGCTGAAAAATCTGCATCAAACTCAACAACACCATAACGTTCAGGGTCCGCCACGCGATAGCCGAACACCGCGCCCCCGGATTCCTGCGCGGCTGCATGGCTCAGAATGTCACCCAAACCGCCGCCATAGAAAATATTGTCCCCCAGAACCAAAACCGAAGGCGCACCATCCAGAAAATCAGCCGCCAGCAAATAGGCCTGCGCCAACCCATCCGGGGTCGGTTGCAGGATGTAGGTGAAACTTAACCCCCACTGCGAACCATCACCCAACAGGCGTTTAAACTGATCCTGATCATGCGGGGTGGTTATGATCGCGATTTCTCTGACCTTGGCCAACATCAATACAGACAGCGGGTAATAGATCATCGGTTTGTCATAAACCGGCAGCATTTGCTTGGATACGGACCGGGTGATGGGGTGCAGCCGCGTGCCAGATCCACCAGCCAGAATGATACCTTTGCGTTCCATCTACGTCCCTTTCAATGCTTACTTCAATTCGGCCAATACATCCGCCAACGCCACCCGCCAATCCGGGCGGGCGATGCCGTAATCTGCAGTGATCTTGCTGCAATCCATCTTAGAATTCGGCGGCCGCGCTGCCGGCGTCGGCCATTCAGCGGTCGTGATCCCATTCGCGGTCACATCCATGCCTGCAGTCCCAAAAATCGCCTCAGCAAAGCCGCGCCAGCTTACATCCGGTCCACCTGCGAAATGATAAATGCCGCTTACGCCACGTCCTTCATGAAACGCTCGCGCAATGGCCAGCACCGCATCGGCAATATCCGCCGCTGCCGTAGGTCCGCCAATCTGGTCATCCACAACATTCAGCGCATCACGGCCCGCACCAACGCGCAGCATGGTTTTTACGAAATTGCCCCCATGGGCGGAAAACACCCATGACGTCCGCAAAATGGCATGCGGCCCTCCCGCCGCAGTGATTGCTTGCTCTCCGGCCAATTTGCTCTGCCCATAAACGGACAACGGCCCCGTGGCATCATCTTCGCGCCAAGCCGTGCCAGTTTTGCCATCAAAAACATAGTCGGTAGAGATATGAACAAACGGAATATCCCGCTTGGCGGCCTCTCGGGCAATTGCACCAGGCGTTTCGGCGTTGATCATCGTTGCGGCGTTTGGCTCGCTCTCAGCCCCATCAACATTTGTATATGCTGCTGCGTTGATGATCACATCCGCCTCGGTCCATTGAACAATGGCGGCACAATCATCAGGATGCAGAAAATCTGCGTCAGAGCTGGACAGCGCCGTAATCGTGGCATCGCCGCCGCGCCGGATAATCTCGGTCGCAACCTGCCCGCTTTGGCCAAAAACAAGAACCCGCATTGGTTAGCCTAACCCCTGCCGTTGTTGCTTGTGCCCTCGCTGCTGAATGGCGCGCCACCAATATTCATTGTCCAGATACCAAAGAACGGTTTTGCGCAGCCCTTCGTCCAAATCCACCGAAGGTTTCCACCCTAATTTGGTCTGGATTTTCGTTGCATCAATGGCATAACGGAAATCATGGCCCGGCCTGTCGGTCACAAACTCAATCAGGTTTGCATAGGGTTCTGCCGCTGGTTTCACTTCATCCAAAATCGCGCACAGCTTACGCACGATTTCGATGTTCTGTGCTTCGGCATCGCCGCCGATGTTATAGGTTTCACCCAACTCGCCCTTGGTTGCGACCAGAATCAAAGCCTCAGCATGATCCTCCACAAACAGCCAGTCCCGCACATTTTCGCCCTTGCCATAAACCGGCAAAGGTTTGCCTGCCAAAGCGTTCAGAATGATCAGCGGGATCAGTTTTTCAGGGAAATGATACGGCCCATAGTTGTTGGAACAATTGGTAATAACAACAGGCATGCCATAGGTTTCACCCCAGGCCCGTACCAAATGATCTGATGCTGCCTTCGATGCAGAATAAGGTGAGTTTGGGTCATAAGGCGTTGTTTCAGTGAATTTGCCACTGTCACCCAATGCGCCATAAACTTCATCGGTGGAGATATGGTGAAACCGAAACGCTGCCCGTGCTTCGTCGCTCATGCCCGCATAATAGGCGCGCGCAGCCTCCAGCATCGTAAAGGTGCCGTTTACATTGGTCTGGATAAAATCACCAGGCCCGTCAATAGACCGGTCGACGTGACTCTCAGCCGCCAAATGCATCACAATTTCCGGCTGATGAATGGCAAACACCCGGTCCATCGCCTTGCGGTCGCAAATATCGACAACTTCCAATGTATAATCAGGGTTTTCGCCACGGTCGGGAATATTGGTTTCAGACGCCGCATAGGTCAGCTTGTCCACATTCGCGACCACATGACCGTCTGCCAACGCCTTACGCACAACTGCAGAGCCGATAAAACCGCATCCCCCGGTAACCAGAATTCTCATTACATGCCCTCGTAAACGAATGGATTTTCAATTTCGTTCAGTTCGGGTGCCTCGCGGTCCTTATCTGACAACACAGCCTCCGCCATATCCAAACCCCAGTCTACGCCAATTTCTGCATCGTCAAATCGGACCGATCCATCAGCCTCGCCTGAATAGGGCGCATCCACTTTGTATTGCATTTCGCTATCTTCAACCAAAGTGATGAACCCATGAAGAAAACCCTTAGGGATCAGCAATTGCCGCCCATTTTCAGCGCTCAATTCAACTGCCACCCATTGTAAGTAACTAGGTGAACCCACCCTGATGTCCACCGCCACATCCAAAACTGACCCGGCAGTGACGCGAACCAATTTTGCCTGGGCAAAGGGCGGGGCCTGATAATGCAGCCCACGCAACGTGCCCTTGGTTGCAGAATACGAATGATTGTCCTGAACCCAGTTATAGGAAAACCCAGCTTCATCCATTCGCGCAGCATTAAAACTTTCAGTAAACCAACCTCGATTGTCACCAAACCTGCGTGGTGTAATGATTTTTACATCGGCAATCGCTGTCGGTTCGATTTGCATGCGGCGTGCTCTCCAACAAAATCATTCAGTAGACGGAGTCATTTAGTAGCAAACGCCCGTCTGGCCTGAATTTCCAGTTCTACCTTATTAGATGTTGCACAATTACAAACAGTCGAGGTTAAGAAGCGGAATAGTCAGAAAAAAGTTTTTATTGAGGTTAATCACCTCGGTTTTTGTTGAATGAAATACACCCAATGCGTGTTGATGGTTTTCTCAGCGCGCACTGGTATAGTTTGCAGGGTCAAACACTTGGTCCCAATCAATCGAATATGCCGTCTTTTTGCTCAACACATCCCGCAAATGGCGACCCTCGGCAGCGGCGGTTTTACAAGCTTCTTTGACCAATGATTGCGCTTGGGGCCGTGGCATATGCTCAGCCAGGGCAAAAGTCGCAGCTTCCGCCAGCATCAGGCCGCTGGTTCGGTCCATATTGGCCACCATCGCGGGTTGGTTAGCCTCTAATGTCTCAGCCAATACTTGCGCGTGTCGCAACGCGGCCCCTGTGGCGATGACGATCTGCGGCAAGGTCATCCACTCCAACGCCCATGCCGCGCCATCCCGTTCCTGAGCATGAAGTTGCGCCTCATACATTCGACCGACCAAACCAGCGTTGGCATGGGCAAGAGTGACCAAAGCCTCCGCCCCGACCGGGTTTGATTTATGCGGCATTGTTGATGACCCACCACCGGCACCCGCACGAACTTCCTGAACTTCCGACGTCCCAAGCTGCATTAAATCCAAACCAAACTTGCCCAGCGATCCGGTCAGCAGGGTCAACGCCCCACCCAATTCAGCTATCCCATCACGTGCGCTATGCCATGGCACGGGCTGATAGTTGAGCCGCAGCCCCTCTGCCACCGCTTGCGCAACCGCCGGGCCATCAGCGCCCATTGCAGCCAAATTTCCAGACGCACCAGCCAGCGAGATTTGAATGACACGCAGCTTGATTTCACCAATCCGCTCAATGCTCCGCAATATCCCGGCACGCCAAACGTCAATTTTGGCCGCCAAAGTGGTCGGCGTAGCAATCTGGCTACGCGTTCGCGCCGCCATAATTGTATCTACGTGTTTATTCGACAAGGCACCCAAAGCTTGGGCCAATGTTTCTGACCGCAATTGAATGATATCCAGCGCCCGTCGCAGGCGCAGGATCAACCCGGTATCAATCACATCCTGACTGGTGACCCCATAATGGATCCATGCCGCATGTTCCGGCGCTTCCATCGCCCTGCGAAATGCATCGACCAAAGCCGGTGCTGTAACCCCAGCGGCAGCGGTCCCTTTGGCCAACCCCGCTGGGTCAATCATGACAGTTTCAGAGGCACGGGCGATTGCCGCCGCGCTCACCTCTGGAATCATCCCAATCTTACCCTGCGCGCGCGCCAATGCGCCCTCAAACAACAGCATGGCCCGAACCTCTGCGGTATCGCTGAACAGGGCGGCCAGTTCAGTATCGCTGAATAAATCACGATAAATCGCGCTGTCGAATGGGGAAATGCTCATATACGCCTCGGTCTAAGTGTTCGGGGCAGTTTAGGCGCAATAGCCCGGCATGAAAACGCCCGCAGATTAAATAGGCGACCGCGCCGCAACACCCGGCGCCAGTACTGGCGCGATTAACCACCCGCCGATAAAACCGCCCAAATGTGCCTCCCACGCCAAACCACCTTCGCCCGGCCATAGGAACGCAAGTGCCAGATTAACCACCAACAACCCAATCAGAGAGGCGCGGAATTGCTGGGCAGATGCACCAGTGGCCCGAATCCACCGCCATTCCCATCGCTTAGTCGCACCAAAAAATCCAAACACCGCACCAGACGCCCCAACCATCGGCCCATTGGTTTCAGCCAACAGCCCAAAGGTCAGCGAACCGGCAAGTGCCGAAACCACAAACAAGGCCAGAAAACGTGCTGCACCAATGTTGCGGCAGATAAACCCACCAAGCGCCAGGAAAACCACACTGTTCAAAATAACATGCATCCACCCGCCGTGCAGGAAAGCATGGCTCAAGAACCCAACCCACCACCACGCGGGCAGCTCCAACCCCTCCAGAAACGCCTCAAAATACAGGTCGAAAAATGCGAAATTCAGATAGGCCTGCCAGCGAAGGTCCGCAAACGGCAATACGCCAGTATCCGAAAGCCACAGTGCAGCCTCGATAACCAAAAACGCTCCGGTCATCGCCCAAATCAACGGCGGCGCCCCTCGGGCCTGAAATCGCGACACTGCATTTCCTCTCTGCATTTAGCTGCCAAACAACACTACCAGTTGACCCCGCCAGCCACCAAAGCGATAACCCCGCGATCATATCAATCAAGGAGCACGGTGATGACCGACGCTGGCGTCCACACCCGGCGCGTCTTTTCAGGCGTACAGCCAACAGGCAACTTGCACTTAGGCAACTATCTTGGCGCTGTGAAGCGCTTTGTCGAGATGCAGGAACAGGATTTTGAAACCATCTATTGCATGGTTGACCTGCACGCGATCACCACATGGCAAGAACCAGCCGAGCTAACGCGCGCGACCAGAGAGTTGGCTGCAGCGTTCATGGCCTGTGGTCTGGACCCGAAAAAATCAATCCTGTTCAACCAAAGCCAGGTTTCCGCGCACGCAGAGCTTGGCTGGGTATTCAACTGCGTTGGCCGCCTCGGCTGGTTGAACCGTATGACACAGTTTAAGGATAAAGCAGGCAAAAACGCTGAACGCGCTTCGGTTGGCCTGTATTGCTATCCAAATCTGATGGCGGCGGACATTCTGGTCTATCACGCCACCCATGTACCGGTCGGCGAAGATCAGAAACAGCACCTTGAGCTGGCCCGTGACATCGCCGCGAAGTTCAACAATGACTTTGATGCGCCCGATTTCTTCCCGCAGCCAGAACCAATCATCGAAGGCGCGGCAACCCGCGTGATGAGCTTGCGCGACGGGTCCAAAAAGATGTCAAAATCTGACCCGTCAGACCTCAGCCGCATCAATCTGACAGACGACGCCGACGCGATCGCCAAGAAAATCCGCAAAGCCAAAACTGACCCGGAACCACTGCCAGAAACGGCAGAGGGGCTGGAAGGGCGTGCAGAGGCCAAAAATCTGGTCGGCATCTATTCCGCTTTGGCAAGCTGTTCGGTTGATGACGTTCTGGCCGAATGGGGTGGCAAACAGTTTGGAGAGTTCAAACCAGCGCTGGCTGACCTGTCCGTCGAAATGGTTGCCCCAATCGCCGTGAAAATGCGCGATCTGCTGGCCGACCCGGCAGAGATTGACCGCCTTCTGGGTGATGGTGCCAACCGCGCAGCAGAGATTGCAGAACCGATCCTGTCCGAAACTTATCGGCGCGTCGGATTGTTGCGGTCTCGATAACTGCGCTTGCGAGGTGGCAGCGATTCGGCCATCCTTTGGGTGTAGAAGCCGCATTTGAGGGGTAATCGCCTTGCGAAAATTCATGACCGTGGTCGATGAAACACCGGAATGCATGAATGCATTACGGTTTGCTGCACGACGCGCCGCGAACACAGGCGGCGGGGTCGTCATGCTCTATGTCATTGAACCCGAAGAGTTTCAGCATTGGGTAGGTGTCGGCGAAGTGATGCGGGCAGAAGCCCGCGAAGCAGCAGAAACCCGGATGGATGAAATCAGCCATGAGGTTGAGGATATCACCGGTGTCTTGCCAGAGTTTGTCATTCGCGAAGGTGTCGCGCGTGATGAGATTCTGGCTCAAATCGACGAAGACCGCGAAATTGGCGTTCTCGTACTTGGTGCGGGCGACAACAAAGACGGCCCCGGCCCTCTGGTCAGCGCCCTCGCCGGACGAATGTCCGGCGCGATGCATGTACCTGTCACGGTTGTTCCGGGTTCCATGACAGTCGAACAGATTGACGCTGTTTGCTGAGATCACACTGCAAAAATTAGAAAGGGCCGAACAATTTTTGTTCGGCCCTTTTTTTTGCCCTTGTTGGGGACAATGTGAATTTGTCACTTTGTGGGTTTACAAGTCTTTTTGGTTAAAACTTGTCGTTCACATAAACCGAAGTAGACCTTAGCGGCTTGACGTCGAAAAGCGGCTTTCAGTCAGGAGGGTCAAAAACAGTCTATTGTGTCACGCTCAATCTGAGTGCGAGCGCCCAATGGCTAAATTACAAAACGCTCGGCGAAGAAATTGGCGACGGCAGACAAGGTAGACCTATATCCCTTCAACCAGTGGGGCTGGAAATGGCTCGCGTTTTCGTCTTCCAATCCCAACTGCGCCAACTCAATCCAGCGGATGTGCCCCGCCCTCTTTCGTTCGACGTTCGATGAAGGGGGCAATTGCATCCTCTACGCCGGCGCAGACTTCGGGGGCTTCGAAGTCGTTTAGGACTTGTTTCCAGACAGCAGTCGCCCGTTCTTCGGCGGTTTTAGAGCCGGATTCCACCCATGCGCCATTGTTCGACAGGTCGGCAACGATGGGTTTGTAGAATGCGTTTTCGTAGCGTTCCATCGTATGGGCCGCGCCAAAGAAATGGCCGCCGGGTTGCACCTCGGCAATGGCATCCATGGCTATGGCCGCCGGGTCGGATGCTGGCTCTGTGCACAGCTCTGCCAAGGTTTGCACAGCCTCCATATCCACAATGAATTTTTCGTAGCCGAAGGTCAGACCGCCTTCGAGCCAACCTGCTGAGTGGAAGATGGTTGTTGCGCCAGCCATCATCGCGCCCCAAAGCGAAAGCGCGGTTTCCTGTGCGCCCTGCCCGTCAGCCGCGTTTGAGGCCGCACCGCTGGCCGAGCGCCATGGAAGATCGATGTAGCGGGCCAACTGGCCGGACCCCAAGCACGCCTGAATATGCGCTGGTGTGCCAAAAGCCGGTGCGCCGGATTTCATGTCTACATTCGATGAGAATGCGCCGTATAAGACCGGCGCGCCGGGGCGTGACAGTTGCGCGAGTGTTATCGCCATCAATGCCTCTGCGTGTTGCAGGGTCAGCGCGCCCGCGACCGTAATCGGGGCCATGGCACCGGCAAGACAGAACGGCGTGATCACACTGACCTGCCCGGCCCGCGCGAAATCAATAATGCCCTGCGCCATTGGTTTGTCGATTTGGCGGGGGGAATTGGTGTTGATGACAGTTGTAACCCACGGATTATTCAGAAATTCATCTTCGGACAGCCCGCGCGCCAGACGGATGATCTCAAAACAATCTTCGATCTGCTCTCGCCCACGCGAATAGATAAAGGCCGTTTTATCCGAAAGGGTCAGCAATGCGCGCATCATTTCATAATGGCGCAGATGCACGGGTATATCCTGCGGTTCGGCACAGGGGCTAAGCTTGTGGATTGCATCAAAGGAATGCTGAAGCTTTACCGTCTCACGATAATCACGCAGGCTGCCGGGGCGGCGGCCGCGTTCCCGGTCGGTTGCATTCGGGCAACCGGCGCCAGCCCCAAACATCAGCGCGCCTTGTTCAAACACAATGCGGCGGTCGGGGGTTGGGGAGTTCATGGGGATGCTGTTTGGTGCTGTATTCAGCGCAGCCTCAACCATATCACGGCCAATGCGAACCATCATATCATCACCGATGATTGCACCTGCGTTGGCGAAAATTTGGCGTGCCTCATCCAACAGAATGCGAACGCCAAGATCCTCCAGGATCACAAGCGCAGCTTCGTGAATCGCAGCGATACGATCCTCTGACCACATTTCATGCGGGGTGAATGGGTTGGTGAGCAGGCGATAAGCGGGATTAAGCCCCAGCTTTTCGTTCTGCCGATCCGCCTTGCGGCGTGCACGTCCGTCTCTTGTTCTCATGTGGTCAAGCTATTGATATATGCGCAAGATGATAGACTGTTTACGACCTATATGGTTTCGCTATTGGCGAGTGAGTGTTGCTGTTGGACCGCGAATTTTGAACTGCTACAACCCCTTGATTTGACCGTTCATGCATCCCTTCGTTGCTGTTGGACCGCGAATTTTGAACTGCTACAACTCCATCCATTTTGGGCGTGTTGCTGCGCAGGTTGCTGTTGGACCGCGTATTTTGAACTGCTACAACTCTTCCAGAAACCTTCACCGCCCGCGCCATGTTGCTGTTGGACCGCGAATTTTGAACTGCTACAACAGGGCGCTGTGTGCGATGGTTGGCGGGTTCGTTGCTGTTGGACCGCGAATTTTGAACTGCTACA
>JBMYPG010000059.1:0-16646 GCA_049600095.1 Pikeienuella sp.
CCGCCATTGTTTGAGACAATCGCATCATCGGCAACGCCGCCTGCTTCGGTCAGCATGCAGAGGTAGGCCGCCTTTCCCGGCCCGATTTTGGACATATCGCGGGTGGTCAGGTGGTCCAGCGTTGCGGCGGCATCTGGGCCACGGACGAAAACCTTTTTCAGCGGGGACATGTCGAACATCCCTGCCTTTTCACGCACGGCATCATGTTCGTCGTTTGGGTCGGTGTCATAGGTCCATGCGGTGCCCATGCCATTCCAATCCTCTAGCCCTGAACCCAGGGCCGTGTGTCGTGATGCAAGGGCAGAAGTGCGGCTGAGTTCTTCGGTCATTGTCTGATCCTTTCAAGGACGTCATGCGTTGCATTGAATCATCCCGCCAGCCTGAACGTGTTATGCTTCGCAAACACTGCCTCAGGCTGGCGGGATGATGATTGTTTCGAACTAAACGCACGACGCCTTAGTACCATTCATCGGGGGCGGACGCTTTGCGGGTCGCCACAAAGTCGTTGAGTGCAGAGAGTGTGCCGGGGGCCATTTCCGGTGGTTCGTAATCCGCCAACATTTGCTTCCACCGTGCTGTTGCGCGTTGATCTGCTGTTGGGCTGCCGTTTTCAGCCCATGTTTCGAAGGGGCCAGCCTCGGCGATTTCTGGTTGGAAGTTGGCGGTCGCAAAGTGGCGCAGTGTATGTTGGGTGGAGAAGAAGTTTTCGCCCGGTCCGGTTTCCAGATAGGCGTCGCGAGCGAAGGCCTCGTTGCCGGTGTCAAAACCTTGCAACATGGTCATCATCGCGCCGCAGTGGTCGAGGTCCATGATGAATTTTTCGTAGGACATGACCAAGCCACCCTCCAGCCACCCGGCGGCGTGCCAGACCTGGTGGGCACCGGATAGCAAAGTCGCCCACATCGCGCCGGTGCTGTCTTGCATCGCCTGCCCATCAGCCGCGTTGGAACCGGTGATCTGCCCACCGCCAGAGCGCACTGGAACGCCCAGACGGTGGCCGAGTTGTGAGATCGCCATAGTTGCCAAATTCGCCTCAGCCGAGCCGAATGTCAGCGCGCCTGATTTGAGGTTCATTGTTGAATGGAAGCTGCCAAACACAGCCGGGCAGCCGGGGCGGACGAGTTGGGAGAGTGCAATGCCAACCATCGCCTCGGCCAATGTTTGCGCCGCGACTGCGGCAGAAGAGAGTGGCCCCATTGCGCCTGCAAAAATGGCTGGTGACACGCAAACGCACTGATTAGCGGCGGCGTAGACCCGCAAGGCCGATGACATTGTTTCGTCATAGATCAGCGGGGAGTTTGCGTTGATGTTGCCCTGCATGACGGCATTATGTTCCATGAAATCATGGCCGAATACGATTTTGGCCATGTCGATGCTGTCTTGCGCCCGTTGCGGTGACGTCACCCCACCCATGAACGGTTTGGTCGACAGGGTGAGGTGGGCGAGCATCATGTCGAGGTGACGTTTGTTTACCGGCACGTCGGTTGGCTCACACACTGTGCCGCCAGAATGGTGCAGCCATGGGCTGGCGTAGGTGAGTTTTACGAAGTTTTGGAAATCGGCGAGCGTTGCATATCTGCGCGCCCTTTCCAGATCGCTAACGAATGGAGATCCGTAGCCGGGCATCAGGACGACATTATCGCCGCCCAGTGTCACGGATTTGCTGCGTTCGCGAGCGTGCAACTTGAACTGCGATGGGGCCGTAGCGCAGAGGTGTCTTGCAAGGCCCGGTTCGAATGTGACCCGTTCACCGGTTACGGTCGCGCCTGCCGCATCAAATAGAGCAAGAGCAACCTTATCGCCGCGAAATTCGACACCGATGTTGTGCAATATCCAGTCGGCCTGATCCTCAATTTCTATGAGGGCCGTTTCGTTCAACAGCGCATATGTCGGGATATTTCGCCGCGATTGAGATGCGATTGTCCGCACCTCTGACTTACGGCTTGTGCGCCCTCGTCTTGCAGGCCTTTGTGCCTTTGGCTGCAACTCTGGTTGCAGTTTGACGTTTAATGTTTCCAACCCATGATTCCTCCTTTTCGGAGAAAAGGCCTAGTATATCGACTCATCAATCGAAATTATTTGCACTATGTGTTCAATTTATTGATACGCTGTTCTTTATGAACAGTTTTTTCAAACACCACGATACCTTGCGATTATTCGTTGAGGTGGCCAAGCAGCTCAGCTTTTCTGAGGCGGCCATCAAGCTGAATATGACCAAGGGGGCGATCAGTTATCAGGTCAAAGTTCTGGAGGCTGATTTGGGGTTCGCGGTGTTTGTCAGGTCGCCGCGCGGCGTGACGTTGACACCCGAAGGTAGGGCGCTGTTTGAGGTGACAGGAAAGCATTACCAAGCCATTGAGGATGAGTTGACGGCGTTAAAAGCCCCGGCAGCCCAACACCTTACGATTGGGATGTCGACCTATTTTGCTTCGCGTTGGTTATCGCCCCGGCTGATGACATTTATGCAGGAATACCCCGACATTCAGTTGCGTATTCAGCCGATGACGGAACTGTTTAATCTGGAGTCGCAGGGCGTTGATATTGCGATCCGCTGGGGTAATGGGCAGTGGGAGGATGCGGAAATCTCGCCCATCATGACCATCGCAGGGGTGCCGACCGGTAACTCGCAGGCCGCGCAGCGGGTGCGTGAGGTGGGGCTGGCGCGTGCATTCGCTGAATTCACGCTGTTGCGCGATCACGATGATAGCAACGCGTGGTCGGATTGGTTTGATACGGCTAGCCTGCCGCAGCAAAACCGCAAGGATACGCTGATTGTGCCGGACCCGAATGTCAGGGTTCAGGCGGTTATTGATGGTCAGGGTGTGGCGCTGAATGATGCGCTGGTGGCTCAGGAATTGGCCAATGGACAGCTTTTTCGCCTGTCTGACGTTGATTTGACTGAATACGGGTATTTTCTGGTTAAACCCTTTCAAGCCGCGAAGAATGCGAGTGCCGATGCGTTTGTTGATTGGCTGCATCGGCAGGTTTGAGGGTTATCTGAAGTAACCGGTCCAAAAACGCTGCCCAGCAAGCTGAGTGGCCGAGGATACCTCCACGTCTGTACCTGTTTCGGTGATCGAGAATGCGCCGAGGTCTCGTAATTCTGAGCCGCTTAGGATGATACAATCGCCATGCTCATCCTTGATCTGCCAGCGTGAGATTAAGATAGTTTTGGTGGTGCAGAGGAAAGCCACATCGGCTGTTTTCAAGCGCTTGTAGGTGTTGACCACGCGCCAGCCGTTAGAGAGGGGCGCGATTGTTAGTTTTGGTGCCTGTTCAAAGCCGGGCCTTCGGGCTGCTTCTGGGTTTGAAGCCAGGTCTCCATCGCGCCGTAGCCATTGGCCGCCTGCGTAGGATTGGGCTGATTTATGGTCGAGCGCCCTGCCCTGTTCGGTCATCAGGCCCAATAGCCTGCCATCACCCGCCACAAGTAAATGCGGGCGATCTTGGCCGATGAGCCAGATTGCGAGAGCTGCGGCAACGAATGCACCGCCTGCCAGTCGAAGGCGTGTTCTAAGCAGGCAGAGGGCCAAGCCGCCGATGGCCACCAGTGGCAATACAATTGAGGGCGCGGCGATGAGGCGGCGATAGGCACCATCCAATGCGCTGATGTATTCGGCCACTGACAGGATAGCGGATAACCCGTATCCCATGATGCTGAGCGCCCAGCCGTCAAAGCCCAATGGAGCGAGGAATGCTGCGGCCAAGGCTGATGGTGCCACAATGAAGCCCATGATCGGGACGGAGACGATGTTTGCGGCCAGCCCATAGTGGGCCATTTGGTTGAAGTGGAAAGCCGCGAACGGTGCCGTAGCCAGCCCCGCGAGCAGGCTGGTCATCGTCAATGCGCCGATGTAGCCAGGAATGCGCCGCTGCCAGCCGCCAGAACTGATCCAGCCGGACCAGCCCCGCGCGCGTAAAAGATCAAAGCCCGCGACGATGGCCGCCGTCGCGGCGAAGGACATTTGGAAGCCGACGTGGAGCAAGCTTTCAGGACGGGTCAGCAGAATCACCAGTGCGGCAACCGATAAGGCGCGGAGTGTAATTGCTGGCCTGTTCAGCATGACCCCAATCAGGGCCACGGCGACCATGATGAAGGCGCGCTGTGTGGCAATGGAGCCGCCGGATAAGGCCAGATAGGCAAATGCGGCGAGCAAGGCCCCGGCTGCTGCGATGGCCTTAACGCGCCACCGTTTTCCGATGCCCGGGGTTAGGACCAGTGCCAAGCGGAGGAGTGCAAAGACCAAGGCCGTGACCATCCCCATATGGAGGCCTGAGATGGCCAGAAGATGGGCGAGATTGCTGTAGCGCAGGGCGTCAATGGTTTCAGGGGAAACACCGCCCCTGTCACCCACGGTGATGGCGGCGGCAACGGCACCTGTTTCGCCGGGCAGTTTTTCGCGCAAGTCAGCCGAAATCGCGCTGCGCCATTTGGCGAGTTGAATGGTTATTCGATCCCAAAATGAGGCATTCATGGGGGGAGGCAAAAGATGCGGTGCCTCGCGTGCATATCCGGTGCCGCCTAGTCCCTGAAACCACGCCATACGGCGGAAATCAAAGCCGCCGGGTTCAACCGGCCCGCCGGGTGGGCCGATGCGTACCAGTACGGAAACCTGATCACCGGGGGATACGGGGGTGCCTTCATCCTCCTCCATTATCGTGACCTGGATGCGGTCTGGGGTTTGTTGCGTTAGCAGGCCAAAGACAAACAGGCGATCCAGTAACAACCTTTGGCGACCGGATTGGGAGCGGTTGAGGGAGACAACCCGCCCCTCGACCATCGTGTCCAAATGTTGGGTGAGCACGGGAGCCGCTACATGGTGAGCGCGAAAACCTGCGGCGCAGAACCCAACAGATACGAGGAGTATGATTGCGCCGAGCAGCCGGGCGGATTTTAACCAGCGCCAAAACAGGGCCCACATTAGCACTGGCGCGCATAGGGCCACTGCGAATGCCCATAAAGCCGGCTCCACCGGGGACCAGAAATAGAGTTGCACGCCCAATCCGATAAAAACCGGTAGCCAAAGCGGAAAACCGGGCCGTTCTGCCTGCCAAATTTCAATTGGTTTTGACATAAGCCAACATCTTGTCCTTCGCGCGCCCAGCGGCCATAAAGGCCCCGCCCAATTGGGTGCCCCATATAACCACGGACAAATGGAACGCCATAGCCATGAGCGATGCTTCACAGACACAAGTTGTCACTCGGTTCGCGCCTTCGCCAACCGGATATTTGCACATTGGCGGCGCACGCACCGCATTGTTTAACTGGCTTTATGCCCGTGGGCGGGGCGGAAAATTTCTTTTGCGCATTGAGGACACGGACCGTGCCCGGTCTACCGATGCGGCAACGGATGCGATTTTCGAAGGCCTGAAATGGCTGGGGCTGGATTGGGACGGTGAGGCGGTTAGCCAGTTCGCACGCGTCGACCGCCATCGTGAAGCGGCAGAGCAAATGTTGGCCACTGGTGGTGCCTATCGTTGTTATGCCACCAAGGAAGAAATTGATGTTGCACGCGAAGCCGCAAAGGCCGCGGGCAAGCCACCCCGGTTTGAAAGCCCTTGGCGTGATTGCGGCGAAGCGGATTGGCCTGCCGATGCGCCTTATACCGTTCGCCTAAAAGCACCGCGCGAAGGCGAGGTTGTGGTACATGATGAGGTTCAGGGCCGTGTTGCGTGGAAAGCGGAACAGGTTGATGACCTGATCCTGCTGCGGTCAGACATGACCCCGACCTATATGCTGGCGGTTGTGGTAGATGATCATGATATGGGTGTCACCCATGTTATTCGTGGCGATGACCATCTGACAAATGCAGCGCGCCAGACGGTGATTTATGAGGCGCTGGGCTGGGCGGCGCCTGTGTTTGCACATATCCCGCTTATTCACGGTGCTGATGGGGCGAAAATGTCCAAGCGCCATGGTGCGTTGAGCGTTACTGAATATCGCGATGACGGGTATTTGCCTGCTGCGATGCGCAACCACCTTGCGCGGTTAAGCTGGTCACATGGTGACGATGAATTTTTTAGCACTGAGCAGGCCATTGAGTGGTTTGATCTGGCTCAGGTCGGTAAATCGGCAGCACGGTTTGATTTTGTGAAACTGGCGAATCTGAATGGGCAGCATATTCGCGTAACTGACGATTCCGTGCTGATAGAGGCGGTTAACAGTCTTGCTGCATCGCAACATAAAATCGAGATTTCAGGTGTAAAAGCTGACCGATTGGCCGTTGCTATGCCGGGGCTGAAAGAGCGATGCAAAACGGTTATCGAACTCATTGAAATGTCTCATTATATCTTGGGGGATCGTCCGTTTGATATGGATACAAAAGCCGCCAAACAGTTGACCGATGAGACGCGTGTTCTCCTCTCCAGATTGACTTCGCTACTGCAAAATGTTAGCGAGTGGTCAACGGAAACGTTAGAGGCGGATGTGCGCGCTTTTGCTGAAGATGAAGGTCTGAAGCTGGGTAAAGTGGCACAGCCAATGCGCGCAGCACTGACTGGTCGCGCAACCTCACCGGGGGTGTTTGATGTTCTCACCACACTTGGTCGAGAGGAAAGCCTCGCTCGGTTAATGGATCAGGCACGCTGATCCACTATCATTGAGAGCGCCGCTGTAATGGGCGCTCCGCATCACATGCGGCGCGCTGCGCCGCCTATTATTTTGGAGGCGTCTTATGACCGAAACAGCCCGCACTGCAACGCTTACGTTAGATGGCGAATCCGTCGATCTTAACGTGCTTAGCGGCTCTACCGGCCCTGACGTAGTCGACGTTCGCCCATTGTATGCCAAGCTGGGTGTTTTCACCTATGACCCTGGTTTCACCTCGACCGCTGCTTGTGACAGTGAAATCACCTATATCGACGGCGACAAGGGTGAGTTGCTGTATCGTGGCTATCCAATCGACCAGCTTGCCGACGATAGCCACTATTTAGAAGTCTGCTATCTGTTGCTGTACGGTGAGTTGCCGAGTGCGACGCAGTTGGAAGATTTTGAAACGCGCGTTACGCGGCATACAATGCTGCATGAGCAAATGCAGAATTTCTATCGCGGCTTCCGCCGTGATGCGCATCCAATGGCCGTTGTTTGTGGTGTGGTTGGCGCGATGTCTGCGTTCTATCACGACAGTATCGACATCAACGATGCGCACCAGCGTGAAGTTGCGACCATCCGTTTGATCGCCAAGCTGCCAACGATTGTTGCCTGGGCGTTTAAATATCACGTCGGTCAGCCATTCGTGTACCCGCGCAATGATTTGGATTATGCGGCGAACTTCCTGCACATGTGTTTCTCTGTACCTTGCGAAGAAATGGAAGTTGACCCGATCCTGAGCCGTGCAATGGATCGGATTTTCACGCTGCATGCTGATCACGAGCAGAACGCATCGACCTCGACTGTTCGTCTTGCTGGTTCATCACATGCCAACCCATTTGCCTGTATCGCTGCTGGTGTTGCCTGCCTTTGGGGGCCTGCGCATGGTGGTGCGAACCAAGCTTGTCTTGAGATGCTGGAAGAGATCGGCACCGTTGATCGCATTCCTGAGTTCATTGCACGTGCAAAAGACAAAGATGATCCGTTCCGCCTGATGGGCTTTGGCCACCGCGTTTACAAAAACTTTGACCCACGGGCCAAAGTGATGAAGGAAAGCGCTGACGAGGTTCTGGGTCTGCTGGGTGTTCACAGCCCAATTCTGCAGGTTGCTAAGGAACTGGAGCGCATTGCGTTGGAAGATCCTTACTTTGTTGAGAAGAAGCTGTATCCGAACGTTGATTTCTATTCAGGCGTTATTCTGGATGCGATGGGCTTCCCAACCTCTATGTTCACACCAATCTTTGCACTGGCGCGTACTGTTGGTTGGATCGCGCAGTGGAAAGAAATGATTGCTGATCCTGTCCAGCGTATCGGTCGACCGCGTCAGTTGTATAAGGGTGCAACCAGCCGGGATTATACATCGGTTGAAAACCGCTAAAAAAATCAAAAGGGGCGCGAATTTCGCGCCCCTTTTCAATTCTGGATGTCGCCTTTGATAAAGGGTTTTAGCGGCGCTTTTCATCGTCGGGTGTGACGATCATCGCCGCGAATTCCGCTTCTGCTGCGATTTCTCCGTCGACTTTTGCTTCACCCCAGAACTTCCAAATCTTTCCGCGACCGCGAATGATTTTTACGTGAAGCTCTAGCTGATCGCCCGGAGCGACGACCCGGCGGAAACGTACTTTGTCGAGTGTCATGAAATAGACCAGCAGGCCCTGATCAATCATATCCTGCGTTTCGACCACCAGAACGCCGGCAGTCTGGGCCAGTGCCTCTACGATCAAAACGCCGGGCATCACTGGTTTGTCGGGGAAGTGGCCCTGAAAGTGCGGCTCGTTCGCTGTGACGTTCTTGATGCCGACAGCGGTTTCGCCCACAGCAATGTCTTTTACCGCATCTACCAAAAGGAAGGGATAGCGGTGCGGGATCATGCGTTTTATTTTTTCGAGATCAGCGTAGCCCAATGGCTTTTCTGTTTCTGCGTTCTCAGCGGTCATCTTTTCCCCCGATGTCTTAAATTGGAAGTTACCGCGTAGAGTGCCAAAGCCGTTTTACGTGGTAGGGTTAGTATTGAATGAACAGGTCTGGGATGATTGGTCAAGCCATTCAGCCTGTTCAACGGCCAATCATTCTTCTTCGGTAGATAACTCACCCGGTTGGTCGATGGAAAATTCGATGGTGGCTTGGTTCATCAGCTCAATCGCATGATTGGTAACGTCAACACCCGCCCGCGCGATGAGAACCGAGGTCACATCAATGATCAGGTCTGCGCCTTCCCTCTCGGATATTTGCTGGAGGATTGGGGAAAGCGCATCAGCGAGTTGCCCCCTTGCAACAGCAAATTCTGACTGAATTTTCTCCCCCTGTTGCTGTGCGGCGGTGCGGGCTTGTCTGACCTTTTGATCGAAGGTTTTTACCCGTTCCTGAAAGGCTGCTCGTGCCAATTCGCCGCGCAACGCGGTGATCTCTGCCTCTTCGACCTCCAGCTCTTTTTGAACCCTGTCGAGGGCCTGACGCAAAGCGGTGCGACGTTTAATTTCCAACTCTCTGAGTTGGCGCGCTGGATTACTGTCAGTTAGAACTTTCTGGCGATCGACAACCAGAATTTTCTGCTGTTGTTGAGCCTGAGCGATATGAGCCTGCCCCGTTAATAGGGCAAGTGCAATTAGTATCTGAGCAAATCTTACGATGATTGGCTGCCCGCCCATTTAGAAACGGGTGCCGATCGATAAGCGGAAGAATTCGGTCTCGTCTACATTCTCTTTCTTTAACGGAACAGCGAAGTTCAACGTTAATGGACCGAGGGCAGAGCTCCAGAATATTGTCGCGCCAGCGGCTGCCCTAAGCTCAAAGCTATCGTCTACGACATCGCCATTGCTAGCCGTTGTTCTGTCCAGTTTCCAGATTGAGCCAACGTCCAAGAACAAGCCGCCAAAGATGCCCACCTCTTCGGGTAGGCCAAGCGGGAAACTGACTTCTGCGCGACTAACTGCAAAGTAATTGCCGCCCAAAGCATCATTCACCTGATCGCCATTGCCGTTAACACGCACATCGCGTGGACCAATGCCGTTGATCGCGAACCCACGGAAGCTATCACCACCAAGTGCGTGGCGGTCAGTAATTCTGGTGTTGTTATTCAACGAGAACAAGGCACCGCCTTCGACTTCCAACGAGGCGACGACCTGTTCGCCAAAGAAGGATGTCCATGCCTTTGCGCTGGTTGTTGTATCAAGGAACTGGGCACCGCCGCCAAAGCCGGCAAGGTCTTGCCCGAATTTAAACAAATAGCCCGCAGTTGTTTCAATTCGATCATTTCTTTGGTCAAAGCTGTAGTTGTAGCCAAAGGATGACTTAACCTGCTTTCCAGCCTCATCAGCGATGAATTGGGAGGCGTCAGCATCAACGTCACGAACATCTGACTGTGCGATTTCATAGTTTAGTGAAAGTCGACCATTTTCACTGGTTGGGAACGCCAACGACGGTGAGGCACCTATACGTTGAAGTTCAAACGAGCCCTGAGTACTCACGTCCTCATCATCATAGAATACCCGCATGCTGGCAGCGAGATCACGGTCAAGGAATGCAGGTTCGCGGAATGTCAGATCATAAACCTGGCTGCCGCCGGAGGCTACAATGCGGGCCCTGACAAATTGGCCACGGCCAAGAAAGTTGGACTCCGAAACCGAGATTTCAGCTAGTGGGCCATCAGATGATGAAAAGCCTACACCGAATGACAAGCTGCCGGTTGGCTGCTCTTCAACTTCGACTTTGACCAGAACACGGTCATCTGTGGCGCCACGTTCCGTCCGAACTGAGGAGCTTTTGAAAAAGCCCAAGCCACGAATGCGGTTGCGGGCTTTGGCAATTTCACGGGTATTGAATGCGTCGCCTTCGACCAACTGGAACTGACGCCGGATAACCCGATCCAACGTGCGGTCGTTACCTTCGATGTCGATCCGTTCGACATATGCGCGGCGGCCTTCGTCGACCTCAAATGTAATATCCAATGTCCGCTCATTTTCATTGCGAACAACATTGGGGCGAATTTCCACAAAGGCAAAACCCTGTTTACCGGCCTGGAAGGTCATTGCGTCGATGATGGAACCGACTTCTCTGGAATCATAGATGTTCCCGGCCAAGTTCGGCACCAAGGCATCGAATTCTTCTTGGACTAAGCCCTCGGCGATGACGTTGGCGCTTAGCTCTCCAAACTCATAAACCTCACCTTCATCAACGGTAAAGGTGATGAAGAACCCATTGCGGTCAGGGGACAGCTCAGCAACGGCTGAGAGGACGGTAAAATCCGCATAACCTTGCTCAAGATAATGGGTGCGCAGGAGCTGTTTATCCAGCTCTAGCCGGTCTGGGTCATAAACATCGGATGAAACCAGCGCGCTGAAAAAACCTGATTCAGTGGTGCCGATGACATTCCTTAGGCGGCGATCGCCAATTTTCTCATTACCGACAAATTTGATTGAGAGAACCTCAGTAATCTCGCCTTCAGTAACCTCAAAGACGAGGTCAACACGGTTATCTGGTAGTTCAATGAGCTTTGGCTCAATGGTGGCGCCGTAACGACCGGCGCGGCGGTAGCTTTCGGTGATGACCTGAGCATCAGCCTCTGCCGTGGCCCGGGTGTAAGGGCGGCGAGGTTTGGATTGCAGAAGTGGTAACAGGCCATCATCTGACAACAGGTCATTACCCTCAATCGCGACGCGGTTGATGGAAGGGTTTTCGGCGACCTGCACCAGCAGGCGACCGCCGTCGGGTGCAATAGCGGCGTCGCGGAACAGGCCGGTGTCAAAAAGTTGTCGAACAGAGCGGTTTAGCGCGCCTTCGGTAATCGGGTCGCCCGGACGAATGGCCAGATAAGAGCGGATCGTTTCAGCCTCAATCCGTCGATTGCCGATCACAACCACTTCGATCAGCGTTTGGCCCGATGCGGTTTGCTGCTGCGCCAACTGCGCCCCGGCATTCATAGGGGCCAACGCTGCGAAAGCGGTGGCTACCAAGGCGGCGCGCATTGCTGCGCCGACATGTCGATAGATCGGCATCTTCATTTCTGTCACCCGTTTTGGCACTTATGCGCCATTTATTACCACGCCGTAACCATGCGCAGAATGTCGTTATATGTCGCGAATACCATTAGCAGTAAAATAAGGCTAATGCCGAGTCCCATTCCGATTTCCTGCCAACGTTCTTTTATCGGTTTGCCCCGGATCGCCTCGTAGGCATAAAATACCAAGTGTCCGCCATCCAGAACCGGAATGGGGAACAGGTTGATCAGGCCGATGGAGGCGGAAATCAAGGCCATCATTCGGATCAGTGATGCAAACCCCTGTTCGGCTGATTGTCCGGAGACATTGGCGATTTGGATAGGCCCACCGAGTTGTTTTGCATCAGCGCAGCCGCGAATGATCTGATACAGGAAATTCAGCGACCCGGTGATGATGGCTTGCGTGCGGGCCGCGCCGTATTGGAGGCTTTCCCCCAAAGGCTTTGTCCCGATTTCTGGTTCCAGTCCGCCATCAAATACGCCGATCACGCCGACCATTGGTCGTGTGACATTACAGGCATTGGGGTCTGGCTGTGTCTCTGCGGGACGAACCGGTAGGGAAAGGGTCTGGCCACCTCGCAGAATTTCGAACTGCATTTCCTCGCCGCCCGATGCAATGATTGTTGTTCGCAAATCCTCGAAACTGCCAATTTTGGCACCATCAATGGCAGTGACGATATCACCAGAACGCAAACCTGCATTGGCGGCACCACCCCCTGGCATCACCTCTGCGATACGGGCTGGGGCCAGGAATTGGACTTCGATGGTTTCTTCGCCTGCGCCACGGTTGACCAATGCCGTAACTTTTTGCCCCTCAACTTCGAGTAATTCAGACAGCAAATCTGAGAATGTTTCGACATATTGGCCATTGACCGAAATTACGCGATCGCCGGCTTTCAGGCCAATGTCTGCACCTGCGTCGGCCCGAACTGTGCCGACCACAGGCTCATTGATCGCGCTGCCCTGCCACAGGGCCAAACCGGCAAATAGGAAGGTGGACAGGATAAAGTTGGCAACCGGGCCTGCCGATACGGTTAGCGCCCTGCGCCACACGGTTGCGGTGTGGAAGGCGCCCTTGCGCTCTTCCTCGGTCATTCCATCAAGTGCGGCCTTGTCCACGCCAGCCGAGGCTGCGTTCATATCGCCCGCAAATTTCACGAAGCCACCAAGGGGCAGCATCCCAACCCGCCAACGCATGCCGCGTTTGTCGACCCAATGCGTTAGTTCTGGCCCAAAACCAATGGAGAAGATTTCGGCGCGGATACCGCACCAGCGGCCAACAATGTAGTGGCCGTATTCGTGGACAAACACGACGATGCTGAGCACGAACAAGAAAGGCAGTGTCCAGCCAACATAGGGAATTTCAGCGAAATACGACATGGTTTCCTCGGGGCGTCCTCAGTCAGGCGGAATTAAGCCGCAATCTTATCCATTTGCTCGTTGGCAATACGGCGCGCACGCGCATCCATTTCGAACACATCGGATAGATCGCGCGCCTCAGGTGTCGGTGTCAACTGCGCCAATGCAGCTTCGACTACGCGGGCCATGTCGAGGAACCCGATGCGACTGTCGATAAACGCCTCTAATGCGGCTTCTTTTGCGGCATTAAAGGCCGCGCCTGCCAGCTCAGACTGGTCCATAACCTCGCGGGCCAGAGCTAGGGCAGGAAAGCGGGCCAAGTCCGGGGCGATAAAATCAAGCTGCGAAAGAGTAGTGAAATCCAACGCATTAACCGGCAATGGCGCGCGATTAGGCCATGTTAGAGCGTAGCCAATAGCGGTGCGCATGTCCGGCTCACCCAAATGTGCAATTATTGAGCCATCGGGGTAGCCAACCGCAGAATGCATCACAGATTGGGGATGGATCACCACTTCGGTATTCGCGGCGGTCGCACCAAATAGCCAGCGCGCCTCGACCATCTCTAACGCTTTGTTGAACATCGATGCGCTGTCGATGGAGATTTTGATGCCCATTGACCAGTTCGGATGGGCCGCAGCCTGAGCGGCGGTGACGCCTGCCATGCGTTCCAATGGCCAGTCACGAAACGGGCCCCCGGATGCGGTTAGGATGAACCGGCTGGGCGATGTGCCCGCTTGTTTGTCAACGCATTGGAATATTGCGGAATGTTCGCTGTCGACTGGGATAACCCGTGCACCATGCTCGGCCGCTGTTTTTAGAAACAGCCCACCAGCGGATACCAAGCATTCCTTATTTGCCAAGGCGATTGTCGCGCCAGTTCTGGCCGCAGCCAGGGTCGGGCGCAAACCGGCGGCACCTACGATGGCCGCCATGACCCAATCAGCCGGGCGCGACGCGGCGTCCTCTAATGCTTGGGTGCCTGCGGCTGCTTCGATGCCTGTGCCGCCGAGGGCTGCGCGTAGGGCAGGCAGATGTTCCTCGTAGGCTGTTACGGCAATCTCTGCCCGGGTGGCGATGGCCTGCTTGGCCAAAAGGTCGATGTTGGCACCACCCGTTAACGCCACGATCTGCACGTCATCATCGACGTGGTTGATCACATCCAAAGTGTTAACGCCGATGGAGCCTGTGGCCCCCAATATTGAAACGCGTTTCACCACAAATGCACCGGTGCTCCATCTCGTATTAAAGTCATTGCCATCGCAACAAAGGTGACAGCTAATAGCCCATCTAGGCGATCAAGCAAACCGCCATGTCCGGGCAGCAGCGAGCCGGAATCTTTTACACCGAAGCGGCGTTTATAGGCGCTTTCGATCAGATCACCGGCTTGAGCAGCAATGGCGATCAGCACCAGCGCAACAGCAAGGTGAGCGCTGACTCTGCCATCAAAAATCGCAACAAAGGCCATGCCAAATACGATGGCAGCACAAATACCGCCGATGAGACCAGACCATGTTTTGTTCGGACTAATCACCGGGGCCAGCTTTGGGCCACCGATGGTCTTACCCGTAAAGTAGGCGCCAACATCAACGGCAGCGACAGAAACCACCAGAAATGCAACGACGATTGCGCCATAATCTGGGTTTTGACGCAGGCCAATCAGAAAGATCGTCGCCATTCCAATATAAAGTGCCCCAGTTACGCCCCACAGCGCCGAACGACCAGACAATGCGTCAGCAGCAGCACCCATGCCCGAAAGAACACAAAGAAAGGCCAGCGCCATCATCGGCTGGCCATGATAGGTTAGTGAAGCACCGCAGATGACGGCGGCAACCTGAATAAGGCCGATAGCCCAGGCACCTTTACCCAGAGCAATTCGGCGCCATTCATCGGTCATAACTGCACTGGCAATACCGACAAGAGTCGCGAACCACACGCCGCCAAGCCAAATGGCAGTAAAGGCGACGGCGGCCATTGCTAACGCAGAGACGACCCGCTTTGATAAATCCCCGAAGTTTACGCCGCCCCCATTCGCAGACATATTTTTATCCTACGACTGCGCCAAAGCGGCGTTCTCTCTCACCATATAAGGCAAGAGCGCGGCCCAATGCTTCGCGATTGAAATCAGGCCATAACTCTTCGACAAACAGAAACTCGGCATAGGCGCACTGCCAGAGAAGAAAGTTGGATATACGCTGTTCACCCGATGTGCGGATCACAAGGTCAGGGTCCGGCAGGCCCTTCGTATCCAGCGCATTGCCGAGTGTTTCTTCGTTAATCTCATCCGCCGATATTGCACCGGAAGCAACTTTCCTGGCCAAATTACGCGTTGCCTTTGTTATTTCACCCCGGCCGCCATAGTTGAGCGCGATCGCGAGGGTCAGTTTATCATTGTCGGCTGTTCGCTCCTCCAACCCCGTCATCATAGCCTGAATATCAGGTGCAAGGCCTTCTCGATCACCCAAGAAGATCACGCGCGCACCACGTCTGGCCAGATCGGCTGCTTCGCGTCGCATGTAACGGCGGAAAAGCCCCATCAGGCCTGATACTTCCTCGTTAGAACGTTTCCAATTCTCTGTTGAGAACGCATAGAGCGTTAGGTATTCGATACCGAAATCGGGGCATGCCTCGACAATATCGCGCACAGTCTCAACGCCACGTTTGTGGCCTGCCAACCTTGGCAAGCCACGGCGGGTTGCCCAGCGACCATTGCCATCCATGATTATGGCGACATGGCGCATACGATTGTTGATCGTATCTGATGAACCGGTCTGCATCATCTATTGCCCTCTGTTGCCACTACCATAATCAATTACCCTGCCTCTCGGCCTATACCTGCATAATCTCTTCTTGCTTGTTCGCCAGCGCGGCGTCGATCTTGGCGATCCCTGCATCAGTTAGTGTTTGGATTTCATCTGACCATAGTTTTTGGTCATCTTCGCCCATTCCATCAGCCTTTGCCTTTTTCACCATATCCATACCGTCGCGCCGAACATTGCGAACTGCAACCTTTGCGTTCTCAGCATATGAACCTGCAACCTTGGCCAATTCGCGGCGACGTTCCTCATTTAGCTCTGGAATTGGCAACCGCAGGATGGTGCCATCAACAACTGGATTGATGCCGAGGCCCGATTTACTGATGGCCTTTTCAACTGCCTTGACGAGGCTTTTGTCCCAGACGTTGATCGTCAGCATCCGGGGTTCCGGTACGTTTACTGTTGCTACCTGATTAACCGGCGTATTCGCGCCGTAAGCGTCAACCATCACTGGTTCCAGCATTGAAGCTGATGCACGGCCTGTGCGCAAAGATAGAAATTCATTTCTGAGCGCAGAGGTTGCCCCATCCATACGCTTTTCCAAGCTGTCCAGATCAATATCTATGTCTTCCGACATACTCTTACTCCCTAACGCTGCGCTGCATTTTTTTGGTTCAGCGCGCAGTTTTTCTTATCATTCACCGACAATGGTGAATTTTCCCTTTCCGCTCAAGACTGAGCGGAAGCCGCCATCGTGATCGAGCGAGAATACAATGATGGGTAGTTTGTTGTCACGCGCCAAGGCGATCGCCGAAGCGTCCATGACTTTGAGGTTCTTGGCCAGAACGTCGTCGTAGCTGACCTTGGCATAATGTTTCGCGTCCGGGTTGGTTTTGGGGTCGCTGTCATAAACGCCGTCAACCTGTGTACCCTTGTAGATCGCGCCGCA
>JBMYPG010000060.1:0-16619 GCA_049600095.1 Pikeienuella sp.
ACCAATTCCAGATGCATCGTTGATCATCTTGAAGTGCTGGTAGATTTGATCTTCGAAATAAAATCTTTCTCTGACAATAAGAGATATCATATCTGCTCCGCATGATTCAGCATGTTGTGCAAATTCAATTGAAACTGGATTAATTGCTTTGCTGCTCTCTGGTCGATCCTGTCGCACCCACAGCGAATGCCCGCTCACCCGCCATCCCGCTAATTTTTCGCAGTTGCAGAGAATGTCTACTCACCGCCACCTTTGCAATTTGGCCTCGGTCTTTACCCAGTCTTCATCCCCAGTTTATCAGCACAGAAGTAGACTGTTCAGGGTATTATTAGGGGGCCTAAACCGCATCATCGGCATGGCTCAAAAAATCAAAGCCAAATAGAAAACCCGTCATCAGCACATTTGGCTTTGTTGCGTGGGGAAACCTGCGTAGGGGCGTTTCGCCCTGCTGGTGGCGGGTTTTGTCATGTCTATGAAACTCACTGAACTAGAAGTCGCACAGCTCGTCCATGAAGGGCGCTACGCCTGGCGCGTTGCGAATATGCTCGCCGTCGCATTGGATGATATGCGGAATGAAAAGAAACTCACGGCCGAGGCCTTAGACGCCATCTACCGCGTGCAATACAGCCTTGGCTACATCCATGAGCTATATGAAATCAGGCGCAAACCATCGAAACGAAGCTGGCTCATCACAATACTGAAATATTTAAGGTTTTCTCCGGCGAACCATAGCTGACCGCTAGGCGTTAATCGGTCTCATTCCAGAAAATAGCGCCCGGTTACAAGCATCTCTCCATGCGCAAATTGGGTGTCCTCACAACACAAGAGGACACCATGGAACAGAAATTCCTGATTACTCGGAAATCCGAAAACGTAATCACTGGCGCGATGATGGTCACTACCAGCCCGCGCAGTTCTTGCCCTACGTCATGCCCGCTCAGAAAAGGCGGCGAAGATTATCGCGCGGGTGCTTGTTATGCCGAGAATGGTTTTCTGGGCGCGTACATCTGGACGATGCTCGACCGAACGCCGGTTCGCGGCAGCTTCCGAGCGGGCCGTATCGTAGTCCGTTCGCTGGAAGACCTGACCACCGCTATCCGTGAATTGCCGGAGGGTGCTATTTGGCGTCATAATCAGGCAGGCGATTTGGCGATGGATGAGTACGGCGCAATCGATGCCGAGGGCCTATCTGAGATCGTCCGCGCCAATCAGGGCCGCTGCGGCTTTACCTTCACCCACCACGACGTACTGACCCATGACGGCAACCGCGAGGCTGTTGCTGCCGCCAATCGCAACGGCTTCACTATCAACCTCAGCGGCAATTCACTAGATCACGCTGATGAGCTTGCCGATCTGGACGTTGGCCCGGTCACGGCAGTCGTAGAGTCCGGCCAGCTAGACAATCTCGAAACGCCAAAAGGCCGAAAAGTCGTCATCTGCCCAGCACGCAGGAAAGAAGCCGTCACCTGCAAAACCTGCCGCCTCTGCCAGCGCCAAAGAAACTTCATCATCGGCTTTCCCGCAACTGGCAGAAAAGCCGACCGACTGGGGTGACATCAGCGCCGCCTGAAAGCTAAGGCGTTCGGGCGGCCAACCATTCGCTACCGTAATAGAAGGCCATACCGCAGCGACATTCATCAACGAGGCTAGCGATGCTGCAAAGTGGGAAAGCCCCGTCGCACGAGAAGGCAAACGGATTCGATTGGAATACAAAACCGGTGCAATTGCCTAGCTTAGTCCGGTCATAGAGCTGCGAATTCTGAGCCTAATTTGAGCCTAAGCCCAATCCAAAATCTTCTAAGCTATTGAAAGTATTGGCGCGCCGAGGAAGATTCGAACTCCCGACCCCCAGATTCGTAGTCTGGTGCTCTATCCAGCTGAGCTATCGGCGCTTTGCTGCGACTTTTGTCGCTGCGTGAGGCGGTATCTATCGGCGCGGCCGGGGGATTGCAAGGCGTAAATCCCCTCTTCGACAGCATTTTTATTGCTTTGTCTTAGACGACACTGAAAGCCTGAAAACCGTACCTTCGGTCGTACTAGATGACAGCACTAAATCAGCACCATTCGCAGCGGCAAGTTCGGCGGCAATGGCAAGGCCAAGACCTGACCCACCTCGCCTTACGCCTCCTCTGAACGGTTGAAAAATATGCTCTTGTGCCTTGGCTGGCATTCCGGGGCCATTGTCCATCACTCGCAGAACGAACTTTTCACCGACCTTAACTTCAACGCGTACCCGATCGCCACGGCCAGAGCTTTCAATGGCCTGGCGTGCGTTGCGAACGAGATTCGACAGAATGCGGAACAGATGGTCAGGATCGAACAAAACCTCTGCGCCTTCCGGGGCCGCGTTTTGGAATTGAACCGGATCGTCCTCGGTGAAAATCGATTCTGCGACTTCATAGATCAACGGGCACAGTGCAACACGACGCGGCTCAGGTGGCGCTTCCTCTGCCTTACCATGAGTTAGCGTTGACAAACACAAGCTTACCGCCCGATCTAAAGACCCGATAAGCTTGGGCCCGACCTTGGCCACCAGTGGATCTGCGCTGCCCTCTAGGCGGTCGGCCATCAACTGTGCGCTCGACAGCATATTCCGCAAGTCATGGTTAATCTTGGCAACAGCCGTTCCCAGCTCAGCTAAACGCGTTTTTTGTTTCAACGCACTGCGAACCTGCTCCTGCATCTCACCCAATGCGGCTTCCGCCCGCCCAATTTCTTCAATCGAGGAGCTTACACCATTAGCGATTTGTGCGGTCTCGGGCGCATTTTGAAAAGCGACCATATTGTCAATCACCTGCTCAATTGGGCGAACGATAATCCACCGGCAAATGAAAAACACCAATATTCCGGTGATCACAGAAATGATCAGGGATAAAAGCAAAATACGTTGGCTGAACGACCGAATTGCGCGGCACAATGCGGCCTCCGCCAGCGTAATCTCAATCACTTCACCCGCATTCAAGACAGGTTCACCAATGACCCGAATGATCCGTTGCTCTGTCCGAAACAGGGCCGCCAGTGAATCGACAATCAACATGGCTGCCGATGCATCACGCAAATCATATGTCGCGGCGATCTGCGCACCTGACGGCACCGACAGCACCAATTGCCGTGCACTATCCCGTCGCAATACGATAGAGGAAACTTCAGCGTTAGCCAGTAGTTCGGCTTCCAAAGCCTCCTCAACCATCGCATCATCAGCCGCGAGCAACGCCAAAGACGCGATTTGCGCCATCTGTAGCCGCTCAAGTAAGAAATCCTGCCTAAATCGCGCTACAGAGGGCAGAAAAACAAATACCTCAGTCATCATTACGATGACGACAGTTAGCGATAACAATCGCCCTGAAAGTGAACGTGCGAAGAACATGAACATAGCTCTAGCGCGAACACATGCATTTGGGAAATCACGACTATCGCCGCAGTCACGTGTTTCGTCTTACCCAAAGCGGGCCAGAAACCGCACAACAGCCTTTAAACGATCATTCTCAAATATACGTGGTGTGAAATAAACACCTGCAGCACGTTTGCTTAGCTCAGATAACGTCGGGTAAGGGGCAACAAAACCAGCAATATCGCCAATTTTCATTCCTTTTGAAATCGCAAGCGCCCAAAGACAGATTTGCTCCCCTGCCCCTGCTCCGACAATGGTCGCGCCTTTGATGCGTCCTTTAACAATCATGACCTTGATCATGCCTTTGGTTGCACCTGTGGCAACAGCACGATCATTGCCAGACATATCTGCGGTCACCACCTCCAGCCTGTCGCCAAACTCGGCACGTGCAGCAGCTTCAGACATCCCGACAGAGGCTAGCTCAGGACTGGTATAGGTCGCATAAGGAATATGGTCATAACGCGCCTTCACCGGCATTCGGAACAAGGCTGATCGTATGACAAGCCCGGCTTCATAACCTGCAACATGGGTAAATTGCATACCGCCAGTCGCATCGCCAATCGCATAAATGCGGCGGTTAGACGTGCGTAACCCGCGATCCACCTCAATTCCGATCCGGCCTGTGTTCACGCCGGCGGTCGGTAAATTCAACCGGTCCAATGCCGGCTTCCGCCCCGCTGCAACCAACACGGCATCGCCTACAATATCCTCACCGGTGTTAAGCGACAGAACGATCTGACTTTCGGCATTCTTCGCGGCACTTTCAACGCCAGTATTTTCAAGAATACGAACGCCTTCACTGCGAAGTGTCTCAATGACTACTTCTGCTAACTCCGGGTCATCACCACTTAACGCCGTTGCCATTTCAACGACAGTGACTTTGCTCCCCAATCGGCTATGCGCTTGTGCCATTTCCAACCCGATGGGTCCGGCACCAATGATGAGCAAGTGTTCTGGCCGTCCTTTTAACGCAAAAATCGTCTCATTCGTGAGATAGCCTACATCGGCAAGACCAGGAATTGGCGGCACAGCGGGCTTTGAACCTGTCGCAATAACAAATCGGCGCGCTGCAATACGTTGCCCATTAACCTCAACAGTGCGCGGGTCCACAAATTCAGCCCACCCTTGAATAACTGTGCAGCCCAGCCCTTCGAACCGTTCAACCGAGTCATGCGGCGCAATTTTGGCAATCACACTCGCCACATGATCCTTGGCAGTGGCATAATCAATTTCGGGTGACACTGGAGCCACGCCAAACGGTGCCCCCGTGGTCATCGCATGGGCATGTGTCCCTGCGGCCAACAATGCTTTTGACGGCACGCAACCAGAATTCAGGCAGTCACCACCCATGGCCCCGCCCTCGACCAACACAACAGACGCCCCCATTTGCACAGCGCCCGCTGCAACCGATAAACCGCCAGAGCCAGCGCCAATGACGCACAGATCAGGTTTTAGAACTGTCATTTTGTGGCCTTAAACCAATTCATCACCAGGGGGATGGCCGACAAAGCAGCCAGCCCTAACAACGGGACAAGGATTTGAGGTTGAAAGATCAATCCCAAATCAGGTGTGTCGCCACTTTCAAAAACAGACCCAAGTCCTGCCCCAACCGACGCATAAACAACACCGCCCGGAATAATCCCAACAATGGTCGTCCAAGTATAAGTGATCGTAGACGCCCCCAGAAACGCGGGCACGAGGTTGGCAGCAAAAAACGGTACGGCAGGCACCAATCGTAAGATAAGCAAAAAACTCACTTCATTGCGCCGAAAACCAGCCTCCGCTTTCTTTACAAACGGGCCAGCCCGTTCAAGCAGTGCATCACCTAGGCCATTTTTGGCCACCAAAAAGATAACCACCGCCCCCATACTTGCTCCAACAATGGAATAGGCAGCGCCTGCCGCCCAACCGAACATAAATCCGCCGGTCAGTGTTAATGCTAAGCCCCCGGGGAAACTAAGTGCAGTCACGACAACATAAATCGCTATAAATATTAGCGCAGCGGGTAGGTAATGAGTGTTTCTCCACTCGGTTAGTGCATGGCGATTATCACGCAGATACTCATAACTGATGAATTCACCGCCGAACATGTACAGCGCGATCGCGCCGACGACAAAGCCGGCCAACAACGTGACCCGCCCCGCAGAGGTTTTACTCTTCGAATGATCCGGGGGAGACGCAAGCATGGGCGCTTTGTCAGTGGTGGTTTCGTCTGGCAAGACACTCTCCGATTTACTGATAGTCCCCTAACTTCGATGCTTTTACGCGGATTTCCAGATGGTTAACATGCTCGTGAAGTCCAAAAGCGGATTCGTTACATAGTAAGTATATTTGCCCGCACTGCGCTTTAACGGTAGCCTCATGCAAAATTTGTCATAATTGGCTCTGCGAATCGAATAGCAGTCACTAATTTTCGCACAATGAATAATTCCCCAAAAACCGGGAACGAATGCCCTGATTCATAGGTATATAGCGGTCACAGCGCGTTGACAGCAGCAGTCGAGCTTTGTATGTCAGCGGCACTGAATAAAGAGACAGGCGCACGCTTGTCCCCCGACCAAGGAAGACAGCGATGAAACGCCCATATCAGCCAAGCCGCCTTGTACGTGCCCGCCGTCACGGTTTCCGTGCTCGCATGGCAACGAAAAACGGCCGTAAGATTTTGAACTCGCGCCGCCGCTCAGGCCGCAAAAGCCTGTCAGCATAAGCTAACAGCTTAACGACAGGACAAATCGTTATGACGGCGCCGGAGGCGAAGCCGAGTAGGACCGAAGGTCCGGACGGCGACATGCCCCCGGCGCCGTTGGCGTTTCCAACTCCTAAATCGGTTCCGACGCTTAAAAAACGCAAAGAGTTTTTGGCGGCTGCGCGAGCGCGCAAATGGGCCACTGCCTCTATGGTCGTACAAGCCCGCCAACGCCGCCCCGACGAGCGCATTGATGAAACTGGGTTTCGCGTCGGCTATACCTGCTCCAAGAAAGTTGGTGGCGCCGTTGTTCGCAACCGAGCCAAAAGGCGCCTCCGGGCAGTGGCGACACACACCCTGCCCCGTTTGGGCCGAAACGGCTGGGACTATGTTCTGATTGGCAAATCCGGCTCCACTGTTTCCCGTCCCTTTTCTGCATTGATCGCGGATTTAGAGGCTGCGCTGGATCGCCTCCATGCTCCGCGCAAACAAAACAGCGGTGGCAAATCGAGTAAGATTAGCAAAGAACAGGCCAAGCCCTCCCACCAACAGGCAGAGCGGAGGGGCCAACAATGACCCCCCTCGCCCACATCGTTGCCCTGCCTGTCCGTATCTATCGGGCTACGTTTTCCCCAATGGTGGGCATGAACTGCCGATACCATCCCACCTGCTCTGCCTACGCCCTCGAAGCATTGGAATTGCACGGCGGCATCAAAGGCGGCTGGTTAACCCTACGCCGTATCCTCCGTTGCCACCCTCTGGGCGGGTCCGGCTATGATCCACCGCCGGAAAAACAACCGGCAAAGCCCACAGATGTCATTCAGCAGAAAGACGATCACAATGCTTGATCAGGCAGATGCTCACCCTTTGTTCGCCGACATGCCCAGCGGCGTACAATTCGCAAAACTGCGCAAACGCATCATCCGCCAAACCCGAGAGGCAATGGATGCTTACTCCATGGTGCAACGTGGTGCCAAATGGCTGATCTGCCTGTCAGGCGGCAAAGACAGCTATACTTTGCTTGCTGCACTGCTCGACTTAAAATGGCGCGGCCTGTTGCCCGTGGAACTACTCGCTTGCAATCTTGATCAAGGCCAACCCGGCTTTGACAAAACCATACTTCCTGCATTCTTGAATAAAATCGGGGTTGAGCACCGCATTGAGTACAAAGACACCTTCTCAATTGTGACCGACAAAACACCCGCAGGGAAAACCTTCTGCTCTCTCTGTTCTCGTCTCCGTCGTGGGCACCTTTATCGGGTCGCTCGCGAAGAAGGGTGCGATGCCATCGTTCTCGGTCATCACCGCGATGATATGCTCGAAACCTTCTTTATGAACCTATTCCATGGCGGTAAACTCGCAACCATGCCGCCAAAACTGTTGAATGACGAAGGCGATCTGCAACTTCTCCGCCCCCTCGCTTATGTGGCAGAGGCCGATTGCGCCAAATTTGCCACCGCAATGCAGTTTCCAATCATTCCCTGCAATTTATGTGGTACTCAGGAAGGGTTGCAGCGTGCGCAGGTCAAATCACTACTCGACGAATGGGAACAACGTACCCCCGGAAGACGCCAAGTGATGTTCAACGCACTTAGAAATGCAAACCCCAGCCACCTCCTCGACCCAGAGTTGTTCGACTTCGCTAATTTGCACCATAATTAAGTGAAATAGACAGTTCCAACTTGCAATTTTCTTGTTTCACAGCCTAATTGAATTGTGGCGAAAGTGTGAATTGCGTCGCGTGTATTGTAACAGGAGTTCGGCGTGAAACGGTGGGTTCAGGTACCTATATTTGCTGCATTGTTAATCGCATTCTTGGCGGCATGCAGTGCCCCTCTCATAGCGTTCTGGTTTTGGTCTTACAAATCCACACTTCAAAACGAATACCGAGAAGTTGAAGAGCGGCACCTCCTCATCGCGCGAAACCTTGGCGCTGCATTAAGCCGTTATCACAACGACCTGACCTCCGCCTTTGGAAGTCTCGCACCACTGATTGCTGAATCAGGTAGTGCGGCATACGGCGAAAACCTTTTGATGGACCTGAATTTTAGAAACATCTGTTCATATGACGTTGATACGGGGGCTGCTCGCCCCGGCGGTATTCATCCGGAATTCTGCTTTGAACAACTCAGTGAAAAACAACTCGCACTTTACAAAAAACAGGCCGGCGACGAAGGGAAAGTCGTTTTAACTCCTGTTCTGCTAAGCCGTGGCGAACCGGTCATGTGTATTTTGCGCAGAGTTGGCGATGTGATGGTAGTTGGCGTAGTCAAGACAGATTACTTTCGAGAACTTGGCGCACAAATCGCTTTTGGTGAAAAAGGCCATGCAGCCATTGTTGACAATGCCGGCCGGGTATTGGCTCACCCGTTACCAAGCTGGGAGGCGTCAATAAAGGACATTTCCCGCGTTTCAGCCGTTCAACGAATGTTAAATGGCGAGAAAGGCGTAGAACAATTCTACTCACCAGCGCTTAAAGGTGACATGATTGCTGGATTTACCGCAGTTGAGGGTCCAGGTTGGGGCGTGATGGTGCCTCAGCCAATTGTTGAGTTGGAACAAAGGGCCAAAGAGCTAAGCGATACAGCGCTCTACGCCATGATCGGCGGTATATTCCTAGCGATCACCATTGCATTCGGCCTCTCAATCTGGGTCGCAGGCCCAGTTAACCGGGTCGCCAAAGCGGCACAGCTTATGGCCTCAGGCGACAGCAAAGTCCGTATCGGTGAAGGCGACCTGACACAGCCTCTAGCTGAAATTAACGTGCTAGGCCGCTCATTTAATACGATGGCTAATCAGATAGAGGTAGCGCAAGAAAAAGAGATTTCGCTACGCAAACGCGCCGAAGCTGCCACCGAAGCAAAAAGCAGATTTCTCGCAAACATGTCCCATGAAATCCGAACACCCATGAATGGTATTCTTGGCGTTTCAGATCTGTTGCGTCGGACAAACCTGAATGATCAACAAAGAGATTTGTTGGACAAAGTCGCTGAATCTGGGCGCGGCCTAATGCGAATATTAAACGATATTCTCGACACCTCTCGATTAGAGACTGAACGCTCCGAAGTTGCCCGCAAAGAATTCAGCATTACCAATATGATAGAAACGGTTCGCGCCCTTTCATCCGCTCAGTTGGTTGGCCGGGACGTTGCCTTGATCGTCGATATTGCACCCAACCTAAACACGACACTTATGGGCGACGAAGATCGCGTTCGCCGCGTTTTACTTAGCCTCGTTGATAACGGCCTGCGCTATACCCAAACTGGCTCTGTAACGATTTCCGTAGTAAACGAGCAGGACCAATTCCGTATTTCGGTGACAGATACCGGCCTGGGCATACCGGAATCCCAAAAAGCGCAGATATTTGAAAAATTCTCCCGTACTGGTGATGATCGAAACGTTTCCCCTGGCGTCGGATTGGGCCTCAGCCTATCCAGAACACTTGTGGAGGCAATGGGCGGTGAAATCGGCCTAACTTCAATAGTGGGAGAGGGCTCAACATTCTGGTTTACGGTACCAATCATTGACTGAAATATTGGTTTTGAAACCTGCTCCGACAGATATCTTGGGTCAGTTTTGTTACTGCGGAGCAACGAAACTTGTAGTTGATCAATTGCAAAACACAATGGCCAGAAGTTTGTTCAGTATTTCCAACCCTTCTATAGCGTGTCGCGCCTAACCTGATTCATGGTTTCACGTGGCCCGATGAGGCAGCGTTTACAGAGTGCAACGCGTTCATCGGGCCAAGTGAATGCGATTTGGTGCGACACGCTTTAAATCAGCAATGCGAACGGCATCAAACCGGGGCAGATCCGGCTTGGGCAAAGACGCGGTGCCCCCTTGCCGAACACGAAAACATCAGCAACACTTCACCCCATGAGTGAAAATGATATTTCAAAGCAAAGTGGATATTTACACCGATACCGCTGGCCAATTCGGGGCTTAGCCCTCATTTGGGCCGCGCTCGTCGTCGCAACCCTGTTCGGTTTCGTAAAACTTGGTGCCTCCACACTTGATATTCTCAATGCAGAGGACGCCAAATTCATAACCGGCAACGCTGACAACGCCTCAATTAAGCGCGCGGAAGCGTTGCGCTGGCAAGCCCTGTCATTCGCGGCCCTGATCGCAGCCCTAGGCGGCCTCCTCAGCGCCCCGGTTGCCCTCATCCGCATTCACATGAACGAACGCCAAACCAAAACGGCAGAGGAACAACGCGCCATCTCAGCCGAACAACGAGCCATTGCGGAAGATCAGCGCAAAATCGCCAACCAACAATGGGAAACAGCAGAGAAAGCCCGCGAAACCGCCGAACAGGGCCTCATCACCGACCGCTTCACCAAGGCCATCGGCCAACTCGGCGAAACCCGCACTGTCACTCGGAACGGAGAAACAACAACTGAGCCAAACCTGGAAGTCCGCCTCGGCGCCATCTACGCCCTGAACCGCATAGCCGAGGATAGCGAGCGAGACCGCATCCCCATCCTGGAAACCCTATGCGCCTATATTCGCCAGAATACGAATGAAGGTGAAGCAAAGGATTTTCCGCTGGGGGTTTATCCATATCGTTGGAACTGGGAAGGTGACGAAGACCTGCGCCAAGAATACATCAAAGCCCGCCCTCAAAACTGGCAAGAATGGTTAACCCACCTGGGCCCAGCCAGGCCACTCCGCGATGACATCGCCACGGCCCTGCGCCTGACCGGTGAACACGCCACCGAATTCAACAAGGCGGTGGAGGGTGACGAGAATCCAAAATTCCGTATCGACATCACCCGCGCCAATCTGCAACGCACTGACCTGTCAGGTGCTAACCTGGCACGCGCCAATGCCAGCCTCACAAGGCTGGAGGGGGCGGAACTCAACGACGCGAATCTGGAGGGGGCGAAACTCAACTTCGCGAAACTGGAGGGGGCGGAACTCAACGGCGCAAATCTGAAGGGGGCGAAACTCAACTTCGCGAAACTAAAATCCGCCGATCTGGCAAGCTGTATATTTGCGCGCATGCTTGCCAGATCGGCGGATTTTACCGAAGCTAAGAATATGACACAGGAACAGGTCAATGCAATTTTCGGTGACACCGACACGAAAATTCCGGAACGCGGAGCTGACGGCGAAAAGCTAAAACGCACCACCCTTCTAAACCGCCCACCACTTGAGAGCCCTTGGGATGACGACCCCGAATACGACGAATGGATCGCCAATGGCGCCCCGCCGGGCGTGCCCATCGATTAGAGCACCTGTCGTGTTTGGCTGTCGCACCCTGTAACCGGGGCACCGTCATCACCGGGCTTGACCCGGTGATCCAGTTCTGGCGGCATCAACTGGATACCCGGATCAAGCCCGGGTATGGCTTCGCCTCTAAGCGGCTGGCTTTTCGCGCATTCGTATCAACCCACAAGCTCCGCACCAACAACAACGCTCACCCGCAACAAGGTCCCGGATCAAGGCCGGGACAGCAAAAGCATCACCATGCTGTCCCGGGCTCGACCCGGGACCTCAGCAGCAAGCTCCTCACCACCAACAGCGCTCACCCGCAAAAAGGTCCCGGATCACGTCCGGGACAGCAAAGGTATCACAATGCTGTCCCGGGCAAAGACCCGGGACCTCAGCAGCAGGTGCCAAACCCAACATACCGCCACCCGCTCATAATCCCAATTCACCACCTACAAACTACTAAAATCCCCGGCCTCAATCTTGGAAATATACGAGGTCATCATGTGATCCTCCATCAGGTTCAAATCCCCGTTCTCCAGCAATTGTTCCTTAATTTCCTCAACTGCACCCGACGCGAAATCCAAAAATCTAAACCAAAATCCGGGGTTCGTTTCGAATTCTCCATCCTCGGTGATATACACACATTGCCCAACATGGCTGTAATTCATCAACCGCGCCGGCATCCGCGTTACTAAATCGCTGTTATTGTGGAACCGGAAATATCGGCCAGAGCATTCCTTTGAAATCATCCGCGCCGTTTCGCGTTTCGTCGCGCGCGGTTGTCCGAATGTATAAACGCCCGAAAATGGCAGGTCCATTTCCACCAGTTTGGCCGCCGCAACCGTCGCCATCCCACCGCCGAGGCTATGTCCGACGATATAAAGCGGCCTCGCCTCTTTCTTGCGTGCCCGCTGATATTCACGGAACAGCGGGTTCCACACATCCTCGCATGATTCATGAAACCCGGAATGGAAATCTCCATAGGGTAATTCGACCGATAACGCGGATAAGTTATCTAACCAATCCTGCCATTCATCTGTTCCCCGAAACACCAAGCAGATGAATTTCTCATGCTCCACCAACGCCCCTTGCGCGCTGTTCTTGCTGGTACCAACCACGGCCTGAAACCCAGCGTCATGATTTTTCAAACTTTTCAGAATGGCAGGTTCATCCGGCGAGCCATCTGCGTTTTTGATATAAACATCCTTCGCAATCTGCGCCATCAGCAGCGCCTTTTGCTTGGTTAGTTCTGAGCTATAAAATCCGATATCCTGCGGCATAATCCATCCCCCAATGTTTCTTCCTATGGTGAAATGGATACTACAATCACAACCAAACAGATAGTTGATAAATACACCGCCCGCTGCCCCTCAAACCTTAACAAAATCCAAATTTTCGTCGAAAACCGCCCCATAATCACGCAATTTTCCCTTAAAATCAGGTTAACAAAAAATACGATATATATGCATTTCAAAGGCTTACGCGAAATCACGCACGCGATACGCTTCGATACACCACCTTCTCCATGACTTTCCCCTTTCAGATGCGTAACAATCACGGAAATGGACAAGAGGGCCCACATGACTCACCCCGATCTTTGGTACGACAGCCGCCATATTTATCTGAACGGCCAATGGTGCCCGACCGCCGCAACCCTCCCCCTCGAAAACCCATCAACGGGTCAATCAATGGGCGAAATCGCCCGCGGTGGCGCCGCAGAAATCGACGAGGCAGTCGCCGCAGGTCAAGCCGCCCTCGCCGGTGAATGGGGTCGGATGACCGCCACCGAAAGGGGCCGCATCCTCACCCGCATGGGCCAGATTACATTGCAGCGCGCAGACGCCCTCGCCCGCATAGAATCCGCCGATGTGGGCAAGCCGCTCACCCAAGCGAAAAACGACGCCATCGCCCTCGCCCGCTACATGGAATTTTACGGCGGGGCCGCCGATAAAGTCATGGGCGAAACCATCCCCTATCAGGATGGCTACACCGTCTACACCCTACGGGAACCACACGGCGTCACCGGCCACATCGCCCCATGGAACTACCCGATGCAAATCATCGGCCGCTCCGTCGGGGCCGCTCTGGCCATGGGCAATGCCTGCGTCCTCAAACCATCCGAGGAAGCCTGCCTCACCGCCCTCGCCTTCGCCGCCATCGCCGACGAAGCTGGCCTCCCTGCCGGTGCACTCGCTGTCATTCCAGGACTGGGTGCCGAAGCAGGTGCCGCCCTGTCCAGCCACCCCGACGTGGCCCACCATTCCTTCACCGGCTCCGGCCCCGTCGGCGCAATGATCCAAACCGCAGCAGCCAAACACGCCGCCCCGGTGACATTGGAGCTGGGCGGAAAGTCGGCGCAACTCGTCTTCAACGATGCCGACATTGACCGCGCCCTCCCCTTCCTCGTGAACGCTGGCATTCAAAACGCAGGTCAAACTTGCTCAGCCGCCTCCCGTATTCTCGTTCAGCGTGACATTCACGATCAGGTCCTCGCCAAAATGGCAGCCCGATACGCGGAACTTTCAGTCGGCCCAGCCATCGATGACCACAGCGTCGGACCGCTGATTTCTGCCCGGCAAAAACGCATCGTCGGAAACTATCTTGACCTGGCCGCCCCTGAAAATATCGCCGCAACCGGGCGCATGGTGGCCGATGCCCCGGCAAACGGTCACTACATCACACCAACCCTTCTGACCGGCCTAAATTCCGATCACCGACTGGCGCAGGAGGAGATTTTTGGCCCCGTCCAAGTCGTCATCCCATTCGAAGATGAAGCCGAAGCAATCGCCATAGCCAACAGCACCCCCTACGGCCTCGTCGCCGGGGTTTGGACGGCGGATGGCGGACGCCAAATGCGGCTGGCCAAAGCCCTTCAGGCAGGACAAGTCTTCATCAACAACTACGGCGCTGGCGGAGGTGTAGAGCTCCCCTTCGGCGGCGTAGGCGCCTCTGGCCATGGTCGCGAAAAAGGGTTTGAGGCTCTCTACGGTTTCTCATCCCTAAAAACCGTGGCCGCGCATCACGGCTAATATAATCGGCACTGTACGCGCGCGTTACGCCGCGCGTACAGTTTTACCCCACCAGTACAGGCGGACCGCCAGCAGCGCGTGACAGCCCCATAGCAAGGCTCCGCCCGATCCGTGTCGCGGTTTCCGAAATTACAAAGGCTTTTTCGGCAGGCAATGCAGTACACGCCGCCTCACCAAACAGTTCCAACCAACGAGTAAAATGTTCAGGTTTAATCCCCGGAACCTGCTGGTGAACCATCATCGGGTTGCCACTATACGACCGCTTTTTCAGCAGTACATTCGCCCAGAAATTCTCAATCTTATCTAGGTGAGGTCCCCATTCCGCATCACTCTCACCAATCTGGCCATTGAATATCGGGCCGAGAGTCGCATCCTGCCGAACCGCGGCATAGAATGGGTCAATGACCAACCGGATGTCCGCACGGGTAAAACCAATTTCACTCATATCGCGTACCAAAGGATGACAACACAGACAAAACCCCAGACGATGTTGTTAACAAAGCCTCGCAACATCCCGCTGTCTTCTCTCGGTTTCTGCCCAACGACACGACAAAACTTATCACCCGGCCAGATGATGATCGCGATTAGATAATCCAAATAACGCATCACCGTTTCCATAACGCCATCTCCATAATGCGATTTTGTTATTCGCATTATAGATGTTATAAATACGTATTTAATATTCGCATTATTGTCGCAACCCGTCTCCCGGCTCATCCGCCGTAAATCGCGCCAACTGCGCCAACCCAACATTTCGCGCCATAACATCGGACAAAGTCACCCCATCCAGATGAGCAAAAAAAGCCTCCTGCGCCCCGCCCAATATCCCAGACAACCCGCAAGTATTGGAAAACACACATTTACTATCGGCACCGTGACACTCCACCAGAGGTGCCCCAACTTCAGACCGGCGCAACAATGCACCCAGCGAAATCTCATTGGTCGCCTGCGCTAACCGCATGCCACCACCACGACCACGCGTTGCAGTGACATAGCCCTCAGCCGCCAACCACTGACCGATCTTGGCCAAATGGTGCGTCGACAGCCCCTGACGTTGCGCAATATCCCGCGCCGACAGCACACCATCTTCGGTAGCGGCCAAGTGAATAAGAATGCGCAGGGCATAATCTGAGAATTTTGTAAGTTGCATTCCATATATGTGGCGCAAATGAACACGAATTTCAAATACGCATTAGACGCACATTCTGACTTGCAGGCGCTCCGCCCTCACGGCATGGTTTCACAAACATAGAAAGGGACATCATGCGACTGGAAGGCAAAACAGCGATTGTAACAGGCGGCGCACAAGGGTTCGGCGGTGGCATCGTCGACAAGTTTATCGCCGAAGGTGCCCGCGTACTGGTCGCAGACCTAAACGGACCGGGCGCAGAAGCAAAAGCAGCGGCATCCGGCAACGCAGCCAGCGCATGCCAAGTCGATGTTGCCAATGGCACGAGTGTCGAAGCCATGATGGCCGGCGCATTAGAAACATTTGGCCATGTCGACATCGTCGTGAACAACGCGGGTATCACGCACCTCCCCACACCGATGGAGGATATTAGCGAAGAAGAATTCGACCGCGTTTTGGCCGTTAACGCCAAATCGGTCTATCTGACAGCCCGCCACATCGTCCCGCACATGAAATCACGCGGCACTGGGGCAATCCTCAATATCGCTTCAACAGCAGGGCTCAGCCCGCGTCCCAACCTGAACTGGTATAATGCAAGCAAGGGCTGGATGATCACAGCCACAAAAACAATGGCAGTGGAGCTTGCCCCTCACGGCGTCCGTGTAAACGCCCTTTGCCCCGTAGCGGGTGAAACGCCATTACTCTCCAGTTTCATGGGCGGTGACACACCTGAAAACCGCGCGCGATTCCTCGCAACAATCCCATTGGGCCGCTTTTCTCAGCCAGAGGATTTAGGGGCCTGCGCAGCCTTCCTTTGCTCAGAAGAGGCTTCAATCGTCACTGGCGTCGCGATGGAAGTTGACGGGGGTCGCTGCATTTGACCGCGTTTCTACCTGGCCCACGCAATCTGATCACTGATGTCTCAAGGCTTCTCGTCGGTAATGCTGACGATGCCACCATAAAAACCGGCGTAACCGTCGTTACCGCCGAACATCTCTTCGTTGCTTCGGTACACGTCATGGGCGGTGCACCCGGCACTCGCGATACCGACAGCCTCGCGCCTGACAAATTGATCGAAGGCGTCGATGCCTTGGTGCTCTCAGGCGGCTCCGCGTTTGGCCTCGACGCCGCCTCTGGGGTGATGGATGCACTCGCGTCAGCCGGGCGCGG
>JBMYPG010000061.1:0-16533 GCA_049600095.1 Pikeienuella sp.
TTCAATTGGGTCATCCAGCGCATCAATCGCGGTAATCACATCCTCGGTATTCAGCTTACGCCACCGTGCTAGCAGCGCATCTACAAAACCGGCGTGGTCCTTAAAGTGATGGTAGAATGACCCGATGGTCCGCCCCGCCGCTTTGCATAGCGGATGGATAGACAACGCATCCGGCCCCTCTTTCGCTAACTGCGCCAGCCCAAAGTCCAACCAGTCCTCACGGGTAAACCGTTTTCGTGCACTCACAACAGTCCCGCCAATCCACAGACGGCAACGGGCAAAAACAACCAACCCTGCGGCATCTCTTTGTATGACTGACCAACTCTCGGCGGCAGGATCAGCCCCCACAAAGTGAACCCGACGGCCAAAGCAGTCATGAGAATGGCGAGGTCATCTGATGCCCCGAAGGCTCCGGATGCGATAAACCCGGCTGCCATCAATGCCAAACTGAAACTCACCAGATGCCAACAGTAATAGACCGTGTATTTAACCGTCCGATCCATTTCCCGCGTTGCCAGTAATGGCTGCGCCACATCTGCACCACCGGCAAAGATGTGGATGGCAGTGATCGCAGCGCTCAACACACCAGCAGCGATAAACCAATAGTCCATAAAGCAGCCTCTTTCGCTTGTAAATAAAACATAACTTATGTTATGTAATATACAAAACCAAGTCAACAAACACGTGGACAACAAAATGCTGAACAAAGCTCACCGGATCATGGCTATCATTCTGGGGGTCTTTCTGGTCCAACACCTTGCGACACATTTGCTAGCAGTGTTCGGTCCTGAATATCACATTGCGATTACCGAGGCTGCGCGCATCATCTATCGGCCAGTGGTTATTGAGGCTTTGTTATTCATCGCGCTACTGGCCCAAATCATTCTGGGCTTCCTGCTCATCCGTCGTCGCTGGCAGTTGGGTGTTTCTGGCTTTTGGGGCTGGGCGCAGGTGATCAGTGGTGCCTATCTGGTTTTCTTCATTCTAAACCACACCATCGCAGCCGTGACCGCACGGTGGTCAATGGGCGTCGATACCAATTTCTACTGGGCGGCCAGCACTCTGGCCTTGTCGCCACTCAGTTATGGCTTTGCGATCTATTATATCTTGGCACCAACCGCGCTAGGTGCACATGTCGGGGCAGCATTACATTTCGCCGGTCGCACTGTAACCGCACGCGTCACTTTGGCGGCTGGCATTCTAATCGGCATCTCTATCGTGACGATATTCAGCGGCGGCCTTTACGAAATTACCCTGCCGCCAACATATCAAGACTATGCCCAATACCTGCGCGCCATGTTTGGCTTGCATTAAAAGGCGCCCGGCCTAAATCTCCCTGTGCTGACCGGGCGCTAACCAAACAGATCCCTTGCAAAGATGTAGGACGCAGATGCGGGGCGGAACTCTAGGGGTGCATCTGCGTCAGCAAGGTGTCTATTCGGCTGTCACAATGGTCATGACCAATTTGCCATCGACCTTAACAGGGCCGTCCTCTTTGGCACCCAATGTGTATTCAAAGATCCCGGTTTTGGTGCCGCCTGCTTCGGCATGAAGCATCAGCATTAGCATTTCACCTGATTTCACCGGCTCAGTCAGAATGGCCGCAATGTCGGTATTGCTACCCGCCGCCAAAGGCGCATGCCCGACGACCGGTCCGGGCTTTCCGTTACCATCGGTGCGATGCACAACCAGCCACCCATTTTCACCAGCGATAATTTCGTCTGCTTTGACATAGCCACCCGCAACGCTCTGATCCTGAGCCTTCACTCCCAGTTTCGCATGTCCTGCGGCCTGAACGCTGGTGATTGCAGTCGCAATGATAAGAGCCGTAGCGGTAAAGGCCACGATGGGTACGAAAACGGGGTTCATAACTTTCAATCCTTCTTCTGTTGCCCGCACCCTTTCGGCACGGAAAGTTGGGCGAAGAAAGAGGCCGCTCCTTCGTAGGGGGTAAGGAGACGCAAATTGCGCACTGAACACGGCCTCTTTCACGCAGAATGGCAACGAATTTCGCCTAAGCATGCTGCCATCATCAGGGCCGACATTGACCCATGTTAGTAAGAACGACGGGCCAACCCGAAAAGTTTCAGAGGATTTAGAGAAAATGTTAAAAAGCCATGCGTGCCCTGTCTCCAACGTGACAGGGCACGCATTTGAACAATATCACAGGTGCATAGGGCTTGCAGCCTGGCCCCTTGTACCCCCAAAATACCCCTATGTTCGCCAATGACGAAATAGAAACCTTGTTGCAAGCGGTCGCCGCGAAAGACAGAACCGCTTTTCGCGCCCTATATAATGCAACCGCCCCGAAACTCTTGGGCGTTGCGCTACGTATCTGCACTGACCGCTCAATGGCAGAGGATGCAATTCAAAATGCATTTGTGGACATCTGGCGCAGTGCAGACCGTTATGATGCTGGTAAAGGTACCGCATATGTGTGGATGCTGGCGATTACCCGCAACCGGTCCATTGATCTTGTGCGCCGCAGGGGCCGTTTGGCCGAAGTAATTGACGATACCGCAATGAACGCGGAACAAAGCATAGGTGCCGAGGATACAGAAAGGATGGCACTGACCCAATGTCTGGGCAGATTAGAGGGTAGATCACGGGAAATGGTTCTGCTGGCATATCATCAAGGATTTAGCCGAGAAGAATTGTCAGCCCGATATGATGCGCCTGTGAATACAATCAAAACCATACTGCGGCGCGGCTTAACCGCCCTGCGCCAATGTCTTGAGGAATAGGGAGGGAGCGTGATGACAGAGAACGAAAATGAACGCGACCTCGACGCCGCTGAACGCGCATTGGGGCAGACCGCGCGCGGGCCAGAAACCCCGGAAAACGCGGCCATACGACAAGCGTGGGAAGAACGCCTCGCCCCGCTAAGCGATGAAACCCCCGAAGTGCAACCTAGCGCAGGACTGTTAGCAAAAATCGAAGCTGAAATTGACAGTGACAGTACGCAACATCTGAACATCGTTCGCCAACAGGCGCGCACATGGCGCACAATTGCATATGCAGCCATGTCGATTGCAGCAATGCTCGCCCTCTATATCGCCGTTCCGCTACAGGATGACGGTGCCCATTATGTAGCCGTCGTAACCGCCGATGATGGCAGCGGTGCCGGGCTAATCATCGAAATCGACACCTCAACCGGCCTCGCAACAGTTATTCCTGCTGGGGTTACCCCTCCACCCGGTCAATCCTATGAAATGTGGCAACTGCCAGAGGGGGCAGAAAAGCCATTCTCGCTGGGTTTATTGCCGCAAAATGCTGTCCTGCGCCGCAAAATATCGGCGGCACCGGGTGATTTATTCGCGATCAGCCTGGAACCCCTCGGCGGCTCCCCAACTGGCCAACCGACACAGGCGCTTTATCATGGACGAGTGGTGAAAGTAGAGGATTGAAGCGGGCAGACGACGCGCTGACGGCCAATTCGGGGGGCTGAGCACACCACTACCGCCCAGTAATCATCCGTCTCAGCACATTATCCCGCTCAATAAAATGATGTTTCAAAGCAGCACCAATATGCCCAACCAATACCACCGTCAACGCGATAACGCAGGCAAAGTGAATGTCAGAGAACAGGGCGCTGATGTCTTTATCCCCCGGCACAAACGGGTCAGGCATATCAAACAATCCAAACACTTTGTTCGGAATGCCAAAATCCTGAAACGGAGAGGATGAAACCATCAACCAACCAGTTATAGGAATGGCGAACAGCAACGCATAAATCGAAAGATGCCCGGCCTTCGCCAGAAAACGCTCAGCACGGCTCATTGCTGCAGGCAGTTCAGGTGTTGGATTAACCGCCCGCCATATCAGGCGAAGCACCACCAGCACAAAAACTGTGAAACCCCAACTTTTATGTACCTGAAACTGCGCAACGATCTCGCTCGTGCTCGCTTTCATCTCCGGCATTATTCGGGTCATATAAATACCAAGGCCCAACAAGAACAGAACGATGCCAGCAATGGTCCAATGCAGTAACCGCGCGAGCCAACCCCAACTGTCAGCGCTATTCCGCAAACCCATAATCTACTCCGCCGGACGTGCTGTCAGGTCAAAAAGAACTGAGATGTCATTGCCGATGTCGACCAGAAAACTGGTAAACCCTACACCAACCTCAAAATCCTGACGGTCAAAATCCACCTGCCCAAATGCCTTGGCAACACCTTCAGCAATTTGAACTGTGATCGCGCCTTCAACTGTCTTTTCAACGCCGCGAAGGTTCAAAACCCCACGAGCCTTGTACTGATCACCTTCGATATGGGTCAGCGTTTCCAGTGTATATGTCGCCTTAGGGTGCTCACTAACCCAGAACCAATCCTGCGATTTAACAAAATCCGTGGCCAGCTGATCGCCGAAAACAACGCTTTCCGTTTCAATGGTAAACACCAGTTTGGCATTTTCCATGTCCGACGGGTTAAACCAGGCATCAGCGCCAAAGGTATCAAACCGCCCGTCACGTATCTCATCATTTGAGAAATACTTAACACCGACGCTGCTTGCGGCCGGGTCAACAATCCATTTTTGCTCTTCAGCAGATGCAACACAAACAATCGAAAGCGCTGCAATCAGTCCCAGAATTACTTTTTTCACACTAAACACCTCGATCATTTCTTTTTAAAGATTTCCATATCGACCCGAATTGGAATGACGCCACCAATAGCTGGGGCACCAAACTTAACGCCATATTTTGTCCGTTCTATCTCTCCGGTGATTGTAAACCCAGCGATTTCGACTTTTGAGTTGAATGGCGATGGGCCGATTCTGCGCAACGTGGCAGAGAATACTTCCTCATGCGTTTCGCCGCGCATGGTGAAATCGCCCGTAATCTCAGCAGTTTCCGCACCAGTGATGCGCACTTTTGTCGACCTGAACGTCAGCTCGGGGTGGTTTTTGACATCTAAGAAATCACGCCCACGCAAATGGTCGTCTCTCGCGGGCATATTGGTATCAATGCTGGTGGCGTCGATTGTGAAGTTGACCGATGAAGTTTCAACGCTGTCCGGGTCGAAATTTATCTCAGACTCAAATTTTCGAAACCACCCCTGCGTAATTGAAAACCCGAGGTGAGAAGCCTCAAAGGTCACAGCGCTGTGGGTATTGTCCATTTTCCAAGTCTCAGCTTGTGCAGCGAAACTGAACAATGTGAAAAACAGGGCGATTAATGGAATGCGCATGAAATTAACTCCTAACGGCATAGAACTACTTTCATTATAGATAGAATCTTTGCCAGGCAGAACAAAGACTCGCGCAACCCACGGTTTGTTGAAGTTCACAGTTTGCCGTTGGCCACCTATCGCGTCGGCGTCGGAGTTTCGCCGCTATAGTCATAAAAACCGCGACCAGTTTTCCGACCAAGCCATCCAGCTTCAACATATTTTACCAACAGCGGGCTAGGACGATATTTGGTGTCAGACAGCTCTTCGTTCAGCGTGTTCATGATGTGCAGGCAAATGTCCAAACCGATGAAATCAGCCAATTGCAGCGGCCCCATCGGGTGATTGGCACCCAGCCGCAGCGAAGCATCAATACTCTCAACTGTTCCGACGCCCTCCAGCAACACATTCGCGGCTTCGTTCATCATTGGGAACAGGATGCGGTTTACGATGAAAGCAGGGAAATCCTCTGCCATAACACTTGCCTTGCCCAGTCGGTCAGAGACTGAGCGAACCTCATCAATTGTAGTCTGACTAGTGGCAAGACCTCGGATCAACTCCACCAGTTTCATCATTGGAACAGGGTTCATGAAATGAAACCCCATAAACCGATCAGGCCTATCAGTCGTCGCGGCAAGGCGGGTGATAGAAACCGAAGACGTCGTGCTTGTCAGAATCGTCGTGGGCTTTAGATGCGGCGTCAGCGTTTCAAAAACTTCACGCTTTAGCTTCTCGCTTTCGGTGACAGCTTCAATAATCAGGTCGCTGTTTCCGACGCTCGGCAAATCATCAACCAGCTCGATTTTCGCAAGCGCGACGTCACGTTCTGCTTCGGTAACTACACCACGCTTTATCTGGCGGTTCATGCTGGCTTTGATCAGCGTCAGGGCCTCGCGTGCCTTTTCAGGTGCAATGTCATTCAGTCGGACATGATAACCGGCCAATGCAAAGACATGGGCAATGCCCAACCCCATTTGCCCAGCCCCGATTACGCCAACGCTCTGAATGCTCATCTTCGCCTCCGATCCGATTTGGCGAGACGATAGGACAGGCCTTAACTTCGGACAAGTGGTGCACCCGCGTCGGATTAGCCACCCCTTTCTAGCTACCCAAAGGTGCCGCTGTTCCCCAACTCACCCATCGCAATCAATCGGCTATCAGCAACGGCAGCCTGTCGATGATACACAACGGCCTGATAGGCGGGGTCCATTACCATCGCCAGAAATGCGGCAGCCGTGGGATAGCGCGCAATAAATGCAATGTCCCAATCTTCATCCGTGGGCCCAATGACCATCGCCATAGGTGTGCCACGCCAAATGATCTCGCCACCTACACCGGCAAATATCGGCCCGCTTTCTCGTCCATACGCCGCATAAGCCTCCGCGCCCGTCGCTACCCGTTCATCCGCATATGCCGCCTGATGCCGTAACTGCACCAAGTTCAACATATTCACCGGCTGATCGCGGGGTAGTTTCTTAAACGCCTCAAACTGCACTCGCGTCGGGTCAATGTTCATTTCTTTGCTTCCTCAGGGGTCAATGGCGTTTCCTCAAGTGATTTTTTCACTTCATCCAGAGCATCAGTGTCCAACATTTCAATGTAACGCATCGGGTCGATATGCGTTTGAATCTCCGAGATAAATTGCCGTTTTTCACTGATTAGGCGACCGCGTAATGCAGTCATGTCGGTTTCGTTCGATGTTGCTGCATATTCGCTAAACGCATCATAGGCCCACACAAGGTGGTCGATAACGCTCTGCCGAACACCTCGATATGCAGGTGGTTTTTCCAAATTAACCATATCGGCGGCGTAGTTTGGAAAATACAGACGACCCACATCAATCTTTGCAGTCAGTTGATGCCGTAACAGATGCCAATCGCGCCGCCATGTCACATCATCACTTTGCACCATGGTCAGCTCAGCCATTTGGCTCAACAAGCCAGTTACATCAGCGGCCCAATGTATGATGTCACTATCACGCGCCATCCTGGTTTGCTCGCGGGCCAAATCAGCCTGCGCCGCAGCTATTCTGTTTTCTGCTTCGCCCTGACGAGATGTGATTTGCAGATGTTCGCGGTTTAAGCGCCCGGTTCGCAGTGTTGCCCAAAAAGATAAAGCAAGCGCAGCAAATGAAATAAGAATTGTAATGAAATCACGGAGTTCAATGTCTTGAATCTGGTCCAGCATAGCCGCCCCTTTTTGGCGCTTATTCCTATTTCTGGATTAGCCTAACACAGTTTATTTCCACGTTGATTTACAATCTTGTTCAAGGGCTGAATCTCTATTCATCCCCTTTGCGCCATAGCCGCGACCTCTGCGTGGCGGGGGCAACCCACTAAATGGTCGTTCACCATGCCGACAGCCTCCATAAATGCATAAACGATCGTTGGCCCGCAGTATTTAAATCCACGCGCTTTCAATGCTTTCGACACTTCTTTGCTCAGCGGCGTTTCAGCAGGCACATCTGCCATCCAGACGAACTGGTTCTGCAATGGCGCTCCGTCAACGAAATCCCACAAAAACTTGTCAAATCCACCTTCACCTTCGATTTCAATCCAGATACGCGCCGCATTAATGGCCGCTTCGATCTTACCGCGGTGACGCACGATACCTGCATCACCCAGCAGGCGGCTCACATCATTTTCATCAAACCGCGCGACCAATTCAGGGTCGAACCCGGCAAAGGCTGCCTGAAACGCAGGGCGTTTTTTCAGGATTGTGTACCAGCTCAGCCCTGCCTGAAATCCGTCGAGCATCAGTTTTTCGTACAGCGCGCGACTATCCCATTCAGGCACGCCCCATTCTTGATCGTGATAGGCAACATACAGCGGGTCTGAACCGCACCAAGGGCATCGTCCTGTTTCGTCCATTAACCCATTCCCTGCGAATCTACTTTAGAACATTAATAGAACATTTTTAATCGAATCTAAATGTGATTCGAATTGAATGAGATTAGTAAGCGGGGTTGAAATGTTAGATATCGTTGAAACAAAACAGAAAAATGTCACTTTTGCGACTCGTAAAGAGGTGCTGGAGCATGCGTCTCAACCAAATGGTTGCTTGGTAATCGCCGCGCCTTATCGGCTGGACGTGGTTAATAATCTGGAGGGGTGGGAGGCGGGAGACGCCATTCTTGCCCAGTTAAATCGCACGCTCATTCGCTCGACCGAAACGCAGGCCTCTGTCGCTCGTGTTGGCGCGCGTTTCATCATGGCAATGCATGCAGCGGAACAGGAAGCTGCCCAAGAATTGGTCGGGTGCCTGTTTGATCGGATGGCAGCGCTGGCACCAGAGTTACGATTTCACCTCGGCGCGGCTTGGGGGACGGTTAAGCGACAACCCGATACAAGTTTTTTAAGTGCATTAAAGGCGCTGGATACGGCGCGGGGAAATGGCCCAACCGGATTTCATGTGTTGGAACATGACGTTGTACCTCTCGACGGTGTATTAGCGCGCGATGCCCTTTGCCTCATCCGCGCAGGACTGGCGAGTATTGCACTACAACCGGTCGTCGATGCCAGCGCACCGGGTAGAGTGCTGTTTAAAGAGGCTTTGATCCGCCTTTCTCAACCCAACGGCCGTATCGCAACCGCAGGCGCATTCATGCCCGCATTAACGCGTTTAGGTCTGGCAGTTGAAGCAGACAGGGTTGCGTTGGAGTTGGCGTTGGACGAACTGGCGATGGACCCAAGCCTGCGCCTCTCGGTTAATGCATCAGAAGAAGCATTAAGCGACCCAAACTGGCGCACTTTAATCGAGCATGCCCCTTTTGAAGTGGCAGAACGGTTGATCATAGAACTGTCGGAGGAGGCGGAGCTATGTACCGCTCCTCGCATTCGCACATTAGCAGCGTTGCGCCGACGGGGGGTGGCCTTGGCGTTGGATGATTTTGGGGCAGGGCGAACATCGTTCAGCCAGCTCCGCGATATTCGCTTTGATATGGTGAAAATTGATGGCGGCTTTATTCGTGACGTCGAAAATTCCCCTGACAATCAAGCACTGGTAAAGGCGCTTGTTGGGATCGCACGGCAATTCGATATGACGGTTGTCGCCGAATTCGTCGAAACCGCCGAGCAGGCAAGGGTGCTCAGGCGGTTAGAGGTTGACGGTTTCCAAGGCTATTTGTTTGGCGAACCTATGTTGGTTTGGGCTGACGGCGAATACATTCGCCGTTCCCAAGGTTAGCGCACCACCATTACAATTTAATAGGTCGCGCGCCCACCGCTAAGGTCAAACACACCACCGGTCGTAAAGCTGTTCTCCTCTGACGCCAGCCAAGCCACCATGGCGGCGGCTTCATCGACCTGCAAAAAACGGCCGCGCGGGATTTTTGACAGCATATAATCGATGTGAGTTTGACTAATCTGATCGAATATCGCGGTTTTGGCCGCAGCGGGCGTAATGCAGTTCACTGCAATATCATGCGCCGCCAGTTCTTTTCCCAGCGATTTGGTCAGAGCAATAACTGCCGCCTTAGACGCCGAATAATGCGCAGCATTCGGATTACCCTCTTTCCCCGCAATCGAAGACGTATTCACAATCCGGCCATATCCGTTTTCAATCATAAACGGCGCAACAGCCTTACAGCCATAGAAAACGCCATTGGCGTTTACATCCATAACGCGCCGCCAGCTTTCAACATCCATATCAACAACCGGCGGCGTATCGCCTGCGATCCCGGCGTTATTAATCAGAATATCAATCCGCCCCATCTCAGCATTCGCGCGATGGGCTGCCGACCGAACGGCATCCCAATCGGTCAGGTCAACCGTAATATGGCTCGCGCCAATGGCCTCTGCCGTCTGCTCAGACAACGCCCTGTCGGCATCCCAGATACAAACCTCAGCACCCGAGGCAATAAACCGTTCAGCAATCGCCTGCCCAATCCCCTGCGCACCGCCGGTAACAACCGCCTTGCGGCCATTCAAATCAATTTGGTTCATGCGGGTATCCTTTCAAAGGCGTCATAGTTTGATGATTGCCTGTCAATTTTATCGCCTATAAGATCGCCAGCTATTGCAGCTAAATGCAATGCCTCAGTTTAGCCGCCAAATTTTAAGGTCACATTTTCATGTCTTTACGCCGTTTCAAGCCAGTCAAGAATAAGTGGCGAATAGCGGCCATCACAGCGCTCACCGTAGCAATGCTGTCGTTTGCAATAGCTGAAGTGGAGACCCGTTTAAAAACTGGTTCATGGGGAAAGCTGTATGGCTTCTTTGGCCCGAACGATCCTTATCCAGAAAAAACCACTTCGCAGGCTCTGCGGGATTTAAAAACACACCTTAATCTCTATGATCTTCAGGGTAGTACCTCTCAGGTTATTTGGGAACTTGATGATTGCAAAATTCAGGACATCGTTCTTCGCAGTCGTTCGCAATGTAGCACCAACTCGTTCTGGCGCACTGAAAATTATCTCAATCTTCGAATGGCAAATATTAGGGAGGTTAAGGCCCTTAGTCGAGTTACAGATCGCGGAGAAGTGTTTATCGAAATTCCTTTCAGAAGCCAATATCTCAAACCGCTCCGTCGAATATGGGCGGCTCACGGCGAGATGCTAACGCATCGAATCAAAACCGAGAAAACCTATGACCTAGTTGCTCGGTTCGCTGCTTTAAACGCAGCAGTTGCCGACGACCCAGACATTGATCTGCTCACTCATATCGGCGAATCAACGTCATATTGCGGCATAGGGGAGATTACTTCGCCGCCCTCTCTTCCCACCAAATTTAGTTTTCTCTTCCCTAAAGAACATGCCAGCGAGGCCGTCAAACTTATTCAATCCTACGCCATCAAGGCCTGCATGGAATAATCTCGGCACGAACCCCAACCTACCCCTCAATCACCGCCATCAATTCACGCCATTCACCGGCGCTCATGCCAGCCTTTTCAGCGTCCATCTCTTCACCAGCAACCATCCGTCGTATTGCCTCAACGCCAGACTTCGACAGCGAAGCACCGCCCAGCCGGTATTCCTCAAAGGCATTATAGGCAATCGGCACCCAAGCCTTCGCCAACTCACAAATCGCATCGGCATAGACGCGAATTTCGTATTGCGCATGGGGGTCTGCGCGCAGGCTCAGGAAATGGAACAGGTTGTGCAGGTCCACCTTCCAATACCACTGCGTATAGACATTGGAGGTTAAGTTCATCCGCGCCAATTCACGCGCCAACCCGCTGCGGCCCTCTTCAATCTGCTCACCCTCAAACGTCTCGTTCAACAGGTGCTGATAGTTGTTATAGGTCATATCCGCGTCATTACGCAGAATACGCAGGGCTTCAGCGGCCTCCTGTCCCTCCAACACAGAACCACGGCCCTGACGATTATTCACAGCTTGGGCGGCCAAATGCTCAGGTGCAGGAATGTAAAACTCCCGATCCATCACTGAATAGCGAGCCGAATATTCGTTCACATTCGCCGTCCGGTGTCTGATCCACTGCCTAGCGACAAAAATCGGCAACTTCACATGCAGCTTGATCTCGCACATCTCAAATGGCGTAGAATGCCGGTGACGCATCAAATAACGGATCAGCCCGGAATCATCGCGCGATTTCTTGGTGCCCGCGCCATAGCTTACGCGCGCGGCCTGCACGATGGCGGCATCATCGCCCATATAATCAATGACACGCACGAACCCGTGGTCCAGACATGGCACCGCTTCATATAGCCGATCTTCCAATCCTTCGGCGACGACACGACGGGTAGAGTATGTCTCTGACCTGGTTGCATCAATTTCGGCCTGTTGTTCTGGCGTCAACGGCATATTCTGTCCCTCAAAGCAGTCAGCCGCGCGAGTCGCGCGGAGCAGATGTAGTAGTTTGGGCGGAGAATGCCCCAATATACGCCAAAGAGGCAAGGGGCGGGGATGGTAGAAAACAATCAGAAAGCCGCAATCATAGGCGGCGGACCAGCGGGCCTCGCCATGGGGCAGGCTTTGTCAGCGCAAGGCATCGACTTTGAAATCATCGAACAATGCGATGATTTTGGCGGGCTGTGGAACCGGGATTGGGATAAATCGCCCATTTATGACAGCGCGCATTTCATCTCATCGCGTACAATGTCGGGCTTCGCAGGCTACCCAATGCCCGATGATTGGTCTGATTACCCTCGCCACGATCAAATCCTCAGATACACTCGAGATTTCGCGCGCGAGCACGGCCTATACGAAAAAGCCCGCTTTGGCGCCGGCGTCGTTAACGCTGAGCCATGTGATCAAGGTTGGAATGTCACCGACAGCAACGGTGAAATGCATACCTATCGCTGGCTGATTTGCGCCAACGGGGCGACATGGGATGCGAAATCCCCCAATATCCCTGGCGAATTCTCCGGCACCCTTCGGCATTCGGGCGAATACCGCCAAGCGGGGGAGCTAGAAGGACAACGCGTTTTGGTCGTTGGCGGCGGCAACTCAGGTGCAGACATTGCCTGCGATGCCGCCCAAAGGGCGGCGCACGCGGGCCTCAGCCTCAGGCGTGGCTATTGGTTCATTCCCAAATACTTCAACGGTATTCCGATTGATGTATACGCAGATCAACAGCCCAAGGTCCCTCTATGGATCCGCCAATTCGTCCTGAAACGACGGCTTAAAAAAATTATCGGAGATTTGACACGCCTCGGCCTTCCCGCACCAGAACATGAACTACTCGAAACCCATCCATTGGTGAACGACCAACTCCTCCACTACCTGCGCCATGGCGATGTTTCGGTTTATCCCGATGTTGAACGTTTCGACGGTGAAAACGTGGTGTTCACCGATGGAACCAGCCAGCCATTCGTTCAGGTGATCTTCGCAACCGGCTATAATTGGTCGGTTCCGTTCCTGTCCGATGACATTCTTGACGACAGCACCGGTAGGTTCACACTCCCCCTGTGCATGTTCGCGCCAAAGCAAGACGACCTGTTTTTTATCAGCTTTATCAAGGCAGCAGGCAGCTCAATCACCCTGTTCGGCGAAATGGCCGCAATCATCGCCCGCGCGATCAAGGCACAGGGGGCAGAGCATGAAAAACTCAGAACAGAGATTGAGCGGAACGATTTTGACCTAATGAACGGCCTAAAAATGGTCAATTCCCCCCGCCATGACGCCTATGTAAACCGAGAGGCTTTCTCTGCCGCCCTCCTAAAGCTACGCAAACGGATGGGTTGGCCAAAAGACGAGACATGCTAAGGGCCCTGGCATTTCTTATCGCAATAGCGGCCTCCCCAGCCTTAGCATTGGATTGCCACACCGCACTGGTTCTGGCGCTCGACGCGTCCAACAGTATCGATTCCGATGAACACCGCTTGCAGAGAAAGGGGCTGGCCGATGCGCTGCGGTCCCCCGATATCCAATCCGCCATCATTCCTTATCCGGGTGATGGCATCGTCGTGATGGCGTTCGAATGGTCCTCTCCAAATGACCAAACCGAAGTCGCACCTTGGACAATCTTATCCAACCGGCAACAAATCACAGCATTTGCAAAGGCAATTGAGGAGGGGCCAGCGATATTCCCGCGCCGGAAAACGGCAATTGGTTCTGCCATTGCCTACGCGTCAAAGGCTTTGGGCAAAGCGCCCATTCGTTGTCGTCGCAAAGTAATCGACATTTCCGGCGATGGGCCGGGCAACGCAGGGCCGAACCCGAAGGCGATTGAGGTCGAGGGGGCCACCGTGATCAACGCCCTCGTTATTCGAAACCCAACACTCGACAGCGCCCAACCACCTGATACCGACCCGCTGGTCTATTATCAAAAGCGGGTTATTCGCGGGCCGGGGGCTTTTGTTATCGTGGCGAACAGCTATCGTGATTACCCGGCTGCAATACGCCGAAAATTGCTGAGAGAACTCACGCCCATGGTCGCACAAGCTGACGGAGCGCTAGAATGAGCAGACTAAGCAAACTGGCAACTCTGGTTGCAGCATTGATCAGCATCACCGCCCCAGCCCGCGCCTGTGGCGTAGAACTGGTCTTGGCAATGGATATTTCCCGCAGCGTTTCACGAACGGAATTCCGGCTACAAGTCGACGGGCTGGCAGATGCCTTTCGTGATCCGGAGGTTCGCCAAGCGATTAAAGGGATACCCGGCGGTGTATTGACCACCGTGATGATCTGGGGTGATTCCGAACAGCAAAGGCAAACCGCGCCATGGACCCTGCTGCAAGGCGGCGAAGAAACCGAGGGTTTTGCCAATCTCATTCAAGCGACACCCAGAACCTTCGCCTTTACCCTAACCGGTTTGGGTGCTGCGATGCTTTATGCTGACCGTCTGACGAAATCGGCACCGATCCGCTGCAATCGCCGGGTCATTGATATTTCTGGTGATGGCGTTTGGAACCACGGCCCAAGGCCATCGGCAGCTTGGGCAAGCGGCATGTCCCGCGATGTTACGGTCAACGGCCTTGTCATTCTTGGGGCCACGCCTAACCCGTTGAACCAATACCAGTTAGAAGTCATCGGCGGTCCCGGCGCATTTGTTGAAGTCGCTGACGATTTTGACGATTACGCACTGGCAATTCGGCGCAAGCTACTTAGGGAATTGGCCCCCGCATTTGTGATGCTAACTGAATAAAGACATGGCGTAGAACCACATCGCACAAGGTTTATATGCGCTCTCACTCCTTTGCCGTTATGCTGCGATCCATGGTGAAACCAGACCCCATACCGAAAACGCTGCATGCCTTTGTGGTGATGACCTTTTGTCTGATCTCCTTGTCATATGGGGCTGCAGCCAAAGCCCAATGCCGTTTGGCGCTATCATTCGCTATGGACGTGTCATCCTCGGTCAACGCGCAGGAATACCGAATTCAAAAGGGTGGCCTCGCCGATGCTCTCCTCCACCCGGATGTGAGGACACTGATCCTCAATCCATCTCACACAGTTGCGCTCAGTGCCTATGAATGGTCTGGCAGAGATCATCAGCAAACCATCGTGGGTTGGCGCCTAATCAAGAACGAAAACGACTTGAACGCCATCGCGCATCAACTAAACACATCGCCTCGCAGCGCAAACGCCCAATCAACAGCAGTGGGACAAGCATTGCGGTTTGGTGCTCAATATTTCACCCAACTGCCCTTTGCTTGCGATCGTCACGTCATCGATATTTCAGGCGATGGCGTCACAAACGAGGATCAAGATCCATCTTCCGTGCGTAATTGGGGTGTTTTGGATGGCATTACAGTCAATGGGCTAGTGATCAAAGGGGCTACCCCAGACCCGGAGGCATATTATCGTGATCAGGTAATTCACGGCCCAGACGCCTTCGTTATTGCAGCTCGCAATGGTTTCGGTGACTATCCCGATCTGATTAGGGGGAAACTGCTGCGCGAATTGCGGCCACCTTTCCTGATTGGCGCTATTCAGCAAGGGGCAGAAATCAGGTGAGCAAGCTCAGAACATCATTGGCCGCAGCGGCTTTTCTGTCCTTACCAGTGGTCACTCCGGCGGTGGGCTGCGAGGTTGCGTTGGCGATGACCATCGATGTGTCTGGCAGCGTCGACGCACGCGAATTCCGTCTGCAAATGAACGGCCTCGCCGATGCGTTATCCGACCCAATCATCACAGATGCGCTGGTCGAGGCGCAGGCCATGGTTTCTGTAATGCAATGGTCTGGCGCAGGGCGGCAGAAAGTCACCTTGGACTGGCAGCAGGTAAAAACACGGGCCGATGTCGCCCCAATCGTCCAATTCATCCGATCTGCGCCTCGCGCTTATAAACATTTTTCCACGGCAATTGGCGATGCAATGCTGAAGGCGGGCGCTCTCCATGACCAAATCGCCGGCGTATGTGAACGCAAGGTCATCGATGTATCGGGTGATGGTCGTTCAAACGAAGGCCCAGACGTAACCCGCGTGCGTGATCGGCTGGTTCGTACTGGTATCACAATCAACGGCCTGGCAATCGAAACAGGCACCACCGGCATTACCAATTATTACCGCAGCAACGTCATTGGCGGGCCGGGGTCATTCGTTGTCACAGCTGATGATTACAAGGACTACCCCCGCGCGATCCGACGCAAGGTGCTGACCGAGGTTACAAAGCCAATCGTTAGAATCGATAAGGATACAAACGACGGCTAAGCCAATTTGAATTGGTCTGTGAAATCGGCCGCTTATCACATCGGTTTCACCTTTAATTCTTCCGGACGAGTGTTTATATTGTCCATGTTCCTTCGGGAAATATGGCGATAAACGCGCACGTAATAAACGGATCGGACCCGGGGGCGGTACCCGGCGTCTCCACCAATATGGGGACGAAATAGGTTTGACGGTAATTCAAAGGCAAAGACTTTATCCGGTATTGTACCACCGTTATCGGGCTATTTTATAAACGCTAACGATAATAGATTAGCACTTGCTGCCTAGATTCTAGGTGAGCGCGGTCAGGGGCACCGA
>JBMYPG010000062.1:0-16113 GCA_049600095.1 Pikeienuella sp.
GTGGGGAGGATGGGGTGGGCGGCAGTGATTTATCTTGGCGCGAATGGGTTTGCGACTGGTTCATCGGACATGTTCATCCAGATGGTTTTTGGGCGGGTCAGGCCATAAACCGCCTGCATGCCAGCTTCGCGGCCGTATCCTGATCCCTTTTCCCCGCCAAAGGCGGCAATGGGGCTGATGGCACGATAGGTGTTCACCCAAACAATCCCGGCACGCACCGCCTTGGCCATGCGCAACGAACGGGCGCTATCGCGGGTAAAGATACCAGCAGCCAGCCCATGAACCGTGTCATTGGCCAAACGCAGCGCTTCGGCCTCATCCTTAAAGCGCAGAACTGACAGAACAGGGCCAAACAGCTCCGTATCCACAATGCGCAAATCCTGACGCGGGCATTCCACTATGGTTGGCTTGTAGTATCGCCCAGCCAAACCATCAGGCCGCGCGCCACCCGTCAGCACCGTGCCACCCTCTGTCTGTGCATGCGCGACTTCACGTTCCACATTATCCAACTGACCTGTGGTGCACAGCGGCCCCATCTGAGTTTCATCATCCAGCGGATCACCAATGCGGATATTTTCGGCCTGCGCTTTCATCCGCGCCAGGAACTCATCGGCAATATCTTCATGTAGATACAACCGAGACCCCGCCACACAGCTTTGCCCTGACGCACCAAAAATACCAGCGATGGAGCCATTCACGGCGCTATCCAAATCAGCATCTTCGAACACGATAAACGGCGACTTGCCACCCAACTCCAAAGACAGCGAAGCAAAATTCTCTGCCGAGTTGTGAATCACATGCCGCGCTGCATTCGGCCCGCCAGTAAAGGCAACATGCGCCACCAACGGATGAGAGGTCAGCGCTCGCCCACAAGGTTCGCCGTGTCCGGTCACGATATTCACAACACCGGGCGGAATGTCGGCCTGTTCAATCAGGCGCGCAAATTCCAACATTGCTGCGGGCGCGTGCTCTGATGCTTTCAGTACAATCGCGTTGCCTGCCGCCAGCGCTGGGCCGATTTTCGTGGCTGACAGGAACAGTTGAGAATTCCACGGCACCACCGCTGCAACTACGCCAATTGGCTCGCGGTCGGTGAATACGAACATATCCGGCTTATCAATTGGCAACGTCTCGCCAGAAACCTTATCAGCCGCGCCGCCAAAGAAATGAAAGTATTCAGCGATATACTTGGCCTGCCACCGGGTTTCAGCAAACAACTTACCTGTATCGATGGTCTCAACCCGGCCCAATGCCTCTGATTGATCAGCCAGCAAATCACCAAGGTTTCGCAACCGGCGACCACGCTCACTCGGCGTCATCTTGGCCCATGGCCCCTCCCGCATGGCACGGTGGGCGGCTCGGACGGCACGATCCACATCTTCGGCAGTTGCTTCCGGTGCAGTTGCCCAGGCTTCGTTGGTGGACGGGTTAATGCTCTCAAATACACCATTATCGGCTGCATCCACCCATTCACCATCAATCAACATTTGATAGGCGGTCAATTCGCTCATAACGCGCTCCCCTCAGGTTGGCGTTATTCTCCGCGCAAAACATCTATTTGATAAGCGAATAATTCAGCATTATAAATTCGAAATAATTGCATTAAAGGCAAAGCCAATGAACCTGAACGCCCTACGTACATTTTTGGCAATTGCTGAAACCGGTTCGCTCGTTCGCGCGTCAGAGGTTTTGAACATCACCCAATCAACGGTCACTGCACGGCTGAAAGGTTTAGAGGAAGACCTCGGCGAAACCCTGTTCCTGCGCGGCAAATCCGGTGCGCATCTCACCGCCGCCGGTGCCACGTTCAAAAGATATGCAGAGGCGATGACCGGCCTCTGGCGACAGGCCAAACAAGCAACAGCATTGCCCAGCGGCGTAGAGGCCTCCTGCAACATCGGCTGTGAGGTTGATCTATGGCCGCTGCTGGGTGCCGACATAGCAGCCAACCTGCGCCGGAATAATCCCAATACAGCCCTTACCGTCTGGCCAATTGCCCCGTCAGAGCTTGAAGATTGGCTGGCAGCCAGCCTGATCGATTTTGCCCTCAGCTATCGCCCGGCAACGCGCGAGGGCTGGACGACACGGCAGCTCAGCGAACAGCATCTAACTCTTTACGCAACCGACCCAGACACCCCGATGAAATTCGACCCCGGCTATGTCTTCGTCGAAGGCGGCGAAGCCTTTGGCCGCGCCCACCACGCCGCCTATATCGACGCGGGCACCGCACAGGTTAGTTTTGGTGCAGCAAGTTGGGCGCTCGATCACTTGCTATCCGTCGGTGGGTCGGCATATCTGCCAAGCGACCTCGCCGCGCCGCATCAGCAGGCTGGCACATTACACATCATACCCGATGCCCCATCTTGGGTTCGCGCGGCTTATCTGATTACAAGGGATGACGCCGCACGGAATTGGCCATGGTTAGCAGAGTTACGCGCCGTTCAATCTTAATTTCGTTGCATTTGCATTGACATTGAAACTGGCGCGCAATTCAATGCGTGAAACCAAACAGGGGGCCACGATATGACTGACAAAACAATTCTAATCATCGGCACATACGACACCAAAGATGATGAGTTGAACTTCATGGCCGATTGCATTCGAGGGCAGGGCGGCGGTGTCTTAACCATGGATGTCAGCGTTCTCGGCGACCCATCAACCCCCTGCGATCACAGCAAACATGACGTGGCAGAGGCTGGCGGTTCAAGCATCCAAGCAGCGATTGACAGCGGTGATGAAAACACCGCGATGCAAATCATGGCCAAAGGGGCATCTGACTTATCGGCGCGCCTACACAAACAAGGTGCCTTTGATGGCGTCGTCATCCTTGGCGGCACAATGGGCACAGACCTGGCCCTTGACGTTTGTCAGGCGTTGCCACTGGGCACACCCAAATACGTTGTATCAACGGTCTCTTTCTCTCCCATTGTTCCGCCAGAACGTTTGTCTGCTGACATTCAGATGATCCTCTGGGCTGGCGGCCTTTATGGCCTAAGTTCGGTTTGTAAAGCTGCGCTATCGCAGGCGGCAGGCGCAGTTCTGGGCGCAGCGCGTGCCGTAGTTAATATGGATGACCAAAGGCCCGTGGTTGGAATGACCTCGTTGGGGTCGTCTTGCCTCAAATACATGAAACGCCTGCGCCCGGCGCTAGAGGAGCGTGGCTTTGAGGTGGCGATTTTCCACGCAACCGGCATGGGTGGCATGGCCTTTGAAAGCATCGCTGCCGAGGGCGGGTTCGCCTGTGTGATGGACTTTGCATTGCCAGAACTTGGAAACTTGATGGCCGGTTCGGTTATCAATGGCGGTTCAGATAGAATGCTCAACGCAGGCCGCGCTGGCATTCCACAGATTGTGGCACCGGGTTGCTTGGACCTTATCGATTTTGCTGGTTGGCAAGACATTCCCGAAAAATACAGCGACCGCCCATTTCACGAACATAACCGCCTGATTAAATCATCGGCGCTAAACAACGAAGAACGCCGCGACACCGCTAAGGAAGTCGGAAACCGCATGGCAGCTTCAAAGGCTCCGACCCATTTTGTTCTTCCACTTGGTGGAATTGAGGAATGGGATAAACCCGGCGATGTCGCGCATGATCCCGAAGGATTGGCAGCTTTCATCGACGAAGCGCGCAAATCTATCGGAACAAAAGTGCCGATGACCGAAGTTGATGCTCACATCAACGACGACGCCTTCGCTGACGCAGCGCTCGCAATATTTGACGAATGGGTCGCGACCGGGGTGGTTAAGAAATAACCACCCTGCTGTAGTCTGATTGGATCAGGGCTTGCGGGCCAGCTTGTCGAGCTGGGACTGCATTTCCGCTAGCTGATCTTTCAGGCTCGACAGATCCTCAGTCCGCATCTGCGGTTTTTCCTCAACAGGCTCTTCTTCCGGTGCCTCAGTCGGCGCGGTTTGGGGCGCACCAAATGGCGTAAACATACCCATTGCCTGCGTAAACATATCCATGTTGCGACGCGCTATGGATTCAAACCCCTGCAGACCGGGGGGGCCACCAAATACCGAGGTGGCCTTTTCGCGCATTTCATCCTGATTGCGCGAAAACGCAGCCATGGAGGCTTCCAAATAGCCGGGAACAACACCCTGCAAGGTATCGCCGTAAAGGCTGATAATGTGGCGCAGGAAATTGGTGGGCAACATGCTCGTGCCCTTGGCTTCGGCCTCAAAAATGATCTGAGTTAGAACGGATCGGGTAATGTCCTCGCTGGATTTCGCATCCCGAACAACAAAGTCCTGTCCCTCTCGCACCATCTCTGCAAGGTGATCCAAAGTGACATAGCAGCTTTTCGCCGTGTTATAGAGACGGCGGTTGGCGTATTTCTTGATGATGATCGGCTCACCTTCAACCGTTTGCTTTGCCGCCATTTCAATTCCCTCCGCCAAAAAACCTTAGCTGCGTTGCCCGCAAGTCTAGCACCTTAGTCTAAGACGGGGTCACACTGCGCCGCAACACATAAAATGCGGCGCTGCAAAAGCGGCGTTTTGCGGCGCCGGATGGACGCGCCGCAAAGCAACGGTTAGCATCCCGCCAATGGCTCAGCAGAACGAAAAAATACCACCGAATAACGAACCTGATGCGGCCAATTTGGGGGCGTTGGCCAGTGCGTGGCTAAACGCGTGGGAGGCTGAAATAACAGCACAGGCCATGGCCGAAGGGCCATCTTTCAGCAATATCGAAGCCGCGCAGCAAAGGGCGACAAAGGCGTGAGCGAAATTGCCCCGCACCGCGTTGGCACGCCTACGCCGCTGATCTCTCATTTGACCGCAGCCATTGGTATTCTTGAGACTGGGGCCCGTTTAGCACCAGCCGCACCCACCGCTGAACAGGGCAGTGCAGCAACCGAATCTACGTGGTCATCACCGCCACCTCAACAGCTTTCCAACGCAATTCGGGCAGCGGCCCAAACCAACCCACACGGCCTCGCCCTCGCTTTACGTGTTGAGGCCGCGAACCGCCTCATGGCCATGCTCGATGGGCTACGAAAATACCAAACCCACCCAGCACAACGTGATCTTGCCGAAATGCCAACGGTCTGGCGTGCTGGTGGCGTGCGATTGCTTGACTACGGGCCTTCGAATGGCAGGCCGGTTCTGGTCACGCCGTCACTGGTAAACCGTTACCATGTGCTCGACTTGGATAAGGGCGATTCGCTCATTCGCTACCTGTCAGCCAACAATTTGCGCCCCTTGGTGGTCGATTGGGGTGAACCGCGTGCCACCGAGTCACGGATGAATCTCGGTGATTATGTTGCGCAGCGTTTGATCCCAGCATTTGACGCCGCACTTGCTCTCACCGGCGCTGCACAAACCGCAGTTTTCGGCTATTGTATGGGCGGCGCGCTAAGCCTCGCATTGGCAGATGCCCGCCCTGAAGAGGTTTCCAAATTGGCTATCATGGGCGCACCTTGGGACTTCTCAGGAATGGCCCCTATGCGTGGCGCGCTCGCGGGCCTTATTCCGGGCGGACCGGAGGCCGCGATCCAATCCGCTACAAACGCCGCCGCCGCATTCGGTGCCTTGCCCGCCGACATGTTGCAGCAGGTTTTCGCCCGCCTCGATCCGGGCCTGGCGCTCAAGAAATTCAGGCAGTTTGCGGCTATGGATCAGGAAAGCGCGGCAGCCAAACGGTTTGTGTTGATCGAAGATTGGCTAAACGACGGCCCACCATTATCCGGCCCGGCAGCGGTTGAGGCTTTGACCGATTGGCAAAAGGGTAATGTGACCATGAAAGGTGACTGGAAAGTTGACGGCATGCCGGTCGACCCAACTACACTCCACCCACCGGCAATGGTCTTTGCCGCTACACGAGACCGCATCGCACCACCCGCCGCTACTGAACCACTGGCGCAGTTGATCCCGGGCGCGCGTTTGGTGCGCCCCGAAACCGGCCATGTTGGCATGATCGTAGGCCGCGCCGCCCGTGCGCAGGTCTGGGCACCTTTGGTTGATTTTCTGCAAGATTGACGCGCCGCAAAGTAATTTTGTTGCATTGCAATATATCCCTGCGTTAGAAACCAACCCAGAAGCCTTACGCCACAACCTCTGAGGAGAGATCATATGACGAACGTAGTCATCGCCTCCGCCGCACGCACCGCCGTCGGCTCTTTCAACGGCTCCTTCGCCAAAACACCAGCCCATGACCTCGGCGCGACCGCGATCAAAGCTGTTGTTGAGCGCGCAGGCATCGATGCCGCTGAAGTCAGCGAAACCATCCTCGGTCAGGTTCTGACAGCAGGTCAGGGCCAGAACCCAGCACGTCAGGCGCACATCAACGCCGGCCTGTCAAAAGACAGCTCAGCATGGAGCATCAATCAGGTTTGTGGTTCCGGTCTGCGCGCTGTTGCGCTGGGCGCACAGCACATCCAGCTCGGTGATTCAGCAATCGTTGTTGCCGGTGGTCAGGAAAACATGTCGCTTAGCCCACATGTTGCACACCTTCGCGCCGGTCAGAAGATGGGCGATATGAAATATATCGACTCCATGATCAAAGACGGCCTGTGGGATGCATTCAACGGCTACCACATGGGGCAGACCGCTGAAAACGTGGCAGAGCAATGGCAGATCAGCCGCGACATGCAGGACGAATTCGCAGTCGCCAGCCAGAACAAAGCCGAAGCAGCACAGAAAGCGGGTCGTTTCGCTGACGAAATCGCACCATTCGTTGTTAAAACGCGCAAGGGCGACATCGTAGTCGACAGCGACGAATACATCCGTCATGGCGCAACCATGGAAGCCATGCAGAAACTGCGCCCAGCTTTCGCGAAAGAAGGCTCAGTAACCGCCGCTAACGCTTCTGGCATCAACGACGGCGCCGCAATGACACTTTTGATGTCAGCCGCTGACGCTGAAAAACGCGGCGTAGAGCCTCTGGCCCGCATCGCATCCTACGCCACTGCCGGTCTGGACCCGTCGATCATGGGCGTCGGCCCAATCTACGCCAGCCGTAAAGCACTGGACAAAGCCGGTTGGTCAGCATCTGACCTTGATTTGGTCGAAGCCAACGAAGCCTTCGCCGCTCAGGCATGTGCCGTGAACAAAGACATGGGCTGGGACCCATCAATTGTGAACGTCAACGGCGGCGCAATCGCCATCGGTCACCCGATTGGGGCCTCTGGCTGCCGCGTCCTGAACACGCTGTTGTTCGAAATGAAGCGCCGCGACGCCAAAAAAGGCCTCGCCACCCTCTGCATCGGCGGCGGCATGGGCGTCGCGATGTGTGTTGAACGCGATTAAGCCTGACCGAGTTTGAAGAATTGAGAAGGGCCTGCGCTGTGGCGCGGGCCCTTTTTTGTTTGGGGATAATCCGCTCACAGCCTCATTGCTTTGTTAAGGTGGAAGCGCTAAATTGGTATAGAAATCTGGGAAAAGAGATTTGTGATGCCTGTTGCATCCAAAATTCTGAGCACGGTGAACGCACCTTATGGTGCGAACCTATCCGCATGTCAGCTAGCGGCCTGTATTTCGGATATGTCTGAAATGGAAAAGGCGTTTGGGCCGACATTTTCCTTTTTTACAGAGATTGGTGCCGAGCATCAATTTGCCTTCCTCGAGGAAGTTGGTGTCAGTAAAGCAGCTGTTAAACCTGTCGCACAGTATTTCGCGAGTAAAGTTCCTTATTCAATTGCGCTCGCAGCGTAATTCATAAGATGAATACTCCATCGCCCAGTCGTTGGGGAGAATTGTTCGACATTGCCCACGAAATCTTTGAGCAGTGCAATAGGGAAGCCCCAATTCTTGACCAGTGGTCGCTTGGCGGTGGGACCGCGTTGATGCTTCAGGTCGGACATCGCGAAAGCCACGACATCGACCTGTTTGTCAATGATCCGCAGGTAATGAACTATTTGAACCCTTCGTTGCAGGATTACTTGCTGAGCATTCAGCCCAGTGACTACATAACCGATGGGACAAGTTCACTGAAGATCGTGTTTGATGATATCGGTGAAATAGACATCATATGTTGCGGTGCGCTTTTGCCTGCGCCGACATGGGCCGCCATGGTGAGGGGATGCCTCACTGACCTTGAAACGCCAGCAGAGATTGTCGCCAAAAAGGTCTTCTACAGAGGTGCCAGACTGCAACCGCGTGACATCTTCGATATTGCAGCGGTGGCGCATGTACATGGCGACGAGTACATCGCGCAAGCGCTAGGCAGTTGTCAGGACAAGGCGAGGGACGCATTAATCGTCACAGAGCAAATGAACGTGCAACTTGTTCAGAATGTCCTGGGCGACCTGAATGTTATGGATGAATTTGCCTTCCTCAAATCTGAAGCGCAAAGCAGAACGATCATGGCATTGCGGGCAGCAGAGTCTTGTTGCTCACATTAAGGCCGGCGGCTGACAACCCCTGCACCAAACGCACAGCAGCTCTGCAAAACGACGCCACCTCTTTAACGCGAATCCTGCTATGTTGCACCGCAACAACAGCCAAACCCAAAATCGGCTGCGGTGAGAATGTGTCGCAATTATCTTTCAATCCGATTGCGATATAGGACAGGAAATAACCCGAATCCTTAAGGAGGACATGATGGGACGAGTGGCTATAGTGACAGGTGGTTCGCGCGGTATCGGTGCAGCTATCTCCAAAAAATTGCAGGCCGAAGGTTACACCGTCGCCGCAAACTATGCTGGCAATGACGAAGCTGCGGCAGCATTCACTGCTGAAACCGGCATCAAAACCTACAAATGGAACGTCGCAGACTACGAAGCCTCTCAGGCTGGTCTGGCACAGGTCGAAGCTGACCTTGGCCCGATTGAAATCGTTGTTGCAAACGCTGGCATCACCCGCGATGCGCCATTCCACAAAATGACACCAGAGCAGTGGCATCAGGTTATCGACACCAACCTGACCGGCGTGTTCAACACCGTACACCCAATCTGGCCTGGCCTGCGTGAGCGTAAATTCGGCCGCATCGTCGTGATCTCTTCGATCAACGGCCAGAAAGGTCAGTTCGCTCAGGTGAACTACGCAGCAACCAAAGCTGGCGACCTCGGTATCGTGAAATCACTGGCTCAGGAAGGCGCCCGCGCCAACATCACTGCCAACGCTGTTTGCCCAGGCTACATCGCTACCGAAATGGTTATGGCTGTTCCTGAAAAAGTACGCGATTCAATCGTTGCTCAGATCCCAACAGGCCGTCTTGGTGAACCAGAAGAGATTGCAAACTGTGTTGCATTCCTCGTTTCTGATGACTCTGCATTCGTCAACGGTTCAACGATCACTGCAAACGGTGCACAGCACTTGGTCTGATAAGACCGGACGTTTGTCCAATCACTTCGGACCCTTGTCCGTTCGTGTGAAATCGAAATAGAAAGGGCGGCGCGAATGAGCCGCCCTTTTCTTGCTGCCGCCGATGAATTTAACCATAGTCATTCAGTTGGGGGGATTAAAATTTCAGATCGAGAGCTACATTTAGTGGGGCTATCAAAGTTGATTGAGCCCACAGAAAAGCAGCATCTAAGGCGAGCATTCGCAACGCAGAACAGCCGCGAAAAATGGCTCCGCCGTTTGTGTCATGATATTGAAATGCATCCCGATTTCAGTAATGAACCACCACGCGGGAGCCGTGATGAAAACAGCCTTTTCAAACGATTGATCGACTTAGGTGCGCCACAATCATGCTATGTGATCGCATCTGATAGCGATTTGGATGACAGTTTTCAGCCGCTGCACACAATGATTGCAACGGCGCATTTGAATTTTAACCATGGGACAATTCTGTCCTGTGTTCCAGGCAGGCTGGCGCTGTTCAGAACCGCGCACCCCTGCAAACACATAATTGCCCACCGCGTCTGATTTTCTTTGGCGGCAAACCGGGTAGTGGTCGCGATTGAAAAAGCGCCTGAGCGAGGCGAGAGGTCGTAACCTCAGGCTGCGCGATAGAAAACGCCGCGCGAAACCTCGCACGGCGTTTTAACTAGCGGCCCGCCGGATTGCTGGGCCGTGCAATCAGGCGATCAGCTTAGGCTACCTCAGCAACCTCAGGCGCCACAACTGGCTTCGCAGATTTAAACAGTCCAGAAACGGCCCGAACAAAGGCGCGGGACATATCTGCAATAGCAGCAGAACGCATAGTGCGAGCACGGCGCATATACATGTCAATTTCTTCAAAGCTGATGTTGCGGGTCTGGTTCATCTCGGTACGCATGTGACAGTTTCCTTTAACTGAATTTACGTTGTTTCATCTTCTGTAAGCGATATATATGGTTCAAATAGAGGATAACAAACGAGTCTTTCTAGGAGTTCAGTTAAATTGGCCTTAACTGAAAGATTGCCTTCACTGACCGCACTCCGCGCTTTTGAGGCGGCGGCGCGTCACATGAGCTTTGCAATGGCAGCGGCAGAGCTAAGCGTGACACCAGCCGCGCTTAGCTATCAGATCAAATCGCTGGAGCAGGACTTGGACGTTACGCTATTCCACCGTCTAAACCGCGCAGTTGAACTGACTGAAGCGGGCAAAGCGCTCGCCCCCGGCCTGTCCCGCGCCTTTGATGAGATGAGAGAGGCGGTCCACGTCATGCGCCGCGCGACAGAGGGCGCGCTAACACTAACCGCTGGCCCTGCCTTCACCGCAAAATGGCTCGCGCCCCGCATCTACCGGTTCGTAGAAAAGCACCCGGACATCGAAGTCCGCATGATTGCCGCTCTCCGAAAAATGGACTTTCGCCATGATGGCGTGGACGCCGCGATCCGCTTCACACGGGCAGAGGAAGAGCCGGGCAGTTATGTGGAGGTGATGGTTGAGGAACTGATGGCCCCCATTTGCGCCCCGCAAGTCGCCGCTCGCCTGAACAGCCCCGCCGACTTAGTTGGCGCGCATTTTCTTCATGATGACAGTCTAAATATTCTGGACCGCCCGCCGGGGTGGCGGGACTGGCTAAAAATTGCAGGGGTAGAGGCAGATTGGCGGCACGGCCCCCGGTTCTCTAACGCAGACCACGTGCTGGACGCGGCAGCAGGCGGCGGCGGCGTAGCGCTGGGGCGGCTTTCACTGGCAGCAGATGATCTGCGCTCTGGCCGCCTCGTCGCGCCATTTGATCTGGCCATCGATACTGGCGCGCATTTTAACTTCGTCTGCCCGGCAGGTCATGAGGTTCGCACCGACATTGCCGCTTTGCTGGATTGGCTGAGGGAAGAACTGGCAGGTGAAAGCGCGCCGGGTGAAGGCATGCGTATCGTTAGGCTGGACTAACAACCCGGATTGACCAGACAGATAACCCGGCGCAGGGTGCGCCGCATATATTTGGGGCTTAGCAGCCCAGCAGAATCGAACGGAGGCGACCCATGAAGATCGGCGTATTGATTGCAGGTCATATCGCAACAGCTTTGCAGGCTAAATACGGGCAATATGACCGTTCCTTCGCCGAACTTTTGGCCCCGGTGGACCCAGAGATTGAGGTGATAAGCTGGGATGTGGTTAGTGGAGAGATGCCAAGCGGGCCAGATCAGGCTGATGGGTGGATCATCACAGGCTCCAAACATGGCGTATACGAGGACCATCCATGGATCGAACCGTTAAAAACATTCATCCGCAGTTGTGCCGCCGAGCGCTCGCCGCTCATCGGCGTCTGCTTTGGTCATCAAATCATGGCAGAGGCACTGGGCGGCAAGGCTGAAAAATCCCACAAGGGGTGGGGCCTCGGCCCGACCGATTACGCAACACACGATATCCCGACTTGGATGGGCGATACGCCACCGGAAATCACCATTAACGCAATTCATCAAGATCAAGTAACGAAGCTGCCGCCGGATGCAAGGCGGATTGCCAGCACGGATTTTTGTGAGAACGCAGCGCTGCTCTATGGCGATGCAGAAAGCCCCTATGCGATCTCTATTCAGCCACACCCCGAATTCTCCGATGAATACGCCCATGATCTGTTGCAGCTACGCAGGGGCAATGCATTCCCCGCTGATTTGGCCGACGCAGGCCTCTCTCGTGTTGGTGAAACGATGAGTAATGAGTGGGCGGCGAAATGGTTTGTGGATTTCCTGATGCAATCATTGCCTAAAAGATAGCCACGGAAAAGTATACTGTATAAATAATGTGCATTGTTGCGCAAAATCTATCAATGCTGCGCTGCAACACTTTTTAGTAATATTAATATCAATAACTTACGACCTGCACAGAAAAAGTCATTCTGCGTAGGGGGTGAAAAATGCGGGCCCGCCACGCGAAGACGACGCGAGGTACGTATGAAACTCATCACCGCCATCATCAAACCCTTTAAGCTGGATGAGGTTCGCAAAGCGCTGACCGGCATCGGCGTTCAGGGTCTCACCGTCTCAGAAGTCAAAGGCTATGGCCGTCAAAGCGGCCATACAGAGATTTATCGCGGCGCAGAATACGTCGTGAACTTTGTTCCAAAACTGAAAGTCGAAATTGCCGTCCGCAACGACGCAGTCGACCAAATTGTCGAAGTGCTCAGCGCCGCCGCGCGTACCGGCAAAATCGGCGATGGCAAAATCTTTGTTGTGGATTTGGAACAAGCAACCCGCGTCCGCACCGGCGAATCCGGCGAGGAAGCACTGTGATGACCTCTGCAACGGCTCAAGGCGAAAGGACACCCACCATGAAAAACGCCGCCAAAATCGCGGGCCTTTTGGGCCTGATCGCGACACCAGCGATGGCCGATACGGCACCAATGCACACTGTCTTTATCCTTAACTCGCTGTTGTTCTTGGTAGGCGGCTTTCTGGTTTTCTGGATGGCAGCAGGTTTCGCGATGCTAGAGGCTGGGCTTGTCCGCTCCAAAAACGTGACAATGCAGCTTACCAAAAACATTGCACTCTTCAGCCTCGCTTGCATCGGTTACTACCTGATCGGTTACAATCTGATGTATCCACTGGGCGATTGGTCAATTGAGGGCGTCTTATCCGGCCTCTTGCCAGCAGTGGCGGTGCTAGAGGCTGTCGGCGTCACGCCCGAAGCAGCAGATGACCTCAGCTATGCCTCAACAGGCTCCGATTTCTTCTTTCAGCTCATGTTCTGCGCAGCAACGGCCTCCATCGTGTCTGGCGTATTGGCCGAACGAATCAAACTGTGGCCTTTCCTGATCTTCACATTCATCCTAACCGCCGTGATCTATCCATTGCAGGCCAGCTGGAAATGGGGCGGTGGTTTCCTTGATAACATGGGCTTCCTCGATTTTGCCGGTTCAACTGTCGTTCACTCGGTTGGCGGATGGGCTGCCTTGGTTGGCGCGCTAATCCTTGGCCCACGTCTAGGCAAATACAAGGATGGCCGTGTTAACCCGATGCCAGGTTCAAACCTGACCCTCGCCACGCTCGGCACATTCATCCTGTGGCTCGGCTGGTTCGGCTTTAACGGTGGCTCTCAGCTAGCAATGGGCACCGTGGGTGATGTGGCCGATGTATCGCGCATCTTTGGCAATACCAACGCAGCAGCGGCTGGCGGTTCACTTGCGGCCTTGGCTCTGACCCAGTTGATCTTCAAGAAAATCGACCTCACCATGGTTCTGAACGGCGCGCTTGCTGGCTTGGTTGCCATTACTGCCGAACCGCTTACCCCAACGCTTGGTCAGGCTACTCTGATTGGTGCAGTTGGCGGCGTCATCGTAGTATTTGCAGTGCCAATGCTTGACCGACAGAAAATTGACGATGTTGTCGGTGCAATCCCGGTTCACCTTTGCGCTGGCATCTGGGGCACTTTGGTTGTGCCGCTGACCAATGGTGACGCATCATTCGTAACCCAGATCACATCAATCATCGTGGTCGGTGCCTTTGTCTCCGCCGCCTCAGCCGTCGTCTGGCTGATTCTTAAATCAACGATGGGCATTCGCGTATCGGAAGAAGCTGAGTTTGCAGGTCTCGATGCAGCAGAGCTGGGGATGGAAGCTTACCCGGAGTTCGGCAAAGGGTCACAGTTTACTTAAGAAAAAGTTCTACTGTCCTGAAAAATGAAAAGGCCTCAGAGAAAACTCTGAGGCCTTTTTTAATGGTACCAGCGCCCCGGCTCGAACGGGGGGCCTCTTGATCCACAATCAAGCGCTCTAACCTACTGAGCTACGCCGGCCTGACGCGCATCGTCTAGCCCCTCATGCTAGTTTTTGCAAGCATTGAACAACAGCTTTTATACCAGCTATTGCATGCCATCCGCGAAGGGCGGTAGCACGTTAAGCGGAGGTTAACGTTATGAGCATCAATAAACAAACCGAACAGGCTGCGGACCTGCAAATCGGACCGACTTCAATGGGCATGGTTCGGATCTATGTAGAGACCGAGACCAGCGAAATTCCAATGGATTTTGATCCCGAAGAGGCCGAAGAGATCGCAGATGAGTTGCGTGCGGCAGCAGCGCATGCGCGGCGGGCAGCGGATAATTCTGGTGGAAAGCCAAGCGGCAAATCCGGCGGCAAAGGTAAATCCGGGTCCAAGAAAAAGGATGGTCAGTGATTGGCGCCGAAGGCGCACCAATCGGGTTTAGACCAGAATTTTTATGGGATGCTGACCGTCTTCGCCTGACATGGGCGAATCGCGACGGTCTGACCTTTTGGGGCGAAGACAGCCTGATTGATCTGGTCGAACGCATGTTCGCACCGGGCGATGAAACCGTGCGCGCCCTTGCCGCGCGTTTGGCAGAGATTACCGAAGGTGCAGGCGGCGTTGGTCGCCTGACGCTATATCCGCAGGGTGAACCCGTCTGGGCCATGGCCGATTGCCGGTTAGAGGCTAGGCCCTCTGGTCGCATAGAACTGCGCATCGCCCTATCCGGCGTCGAACAACCAGATGACGGCGTTCTGATCCGCATGCGTGCAGGGTTTGACGTTGCACCGCGTCCCTTGGCGATATTCAACGAACAGGGCGACGCGCTCGCCCGAAACGAGGCTGACCGCCGCGCCTTTCCCCGTGGGTTGGCGACACTAACAGACCGCTACGAAGACGCCGCCCATGGCCGCAAGGCGATGGAGGCTGCGCTTTCAGATGGCGGATACAGCCACACAGCCCTGCTAAAAGGCGTAAATGGCCCGGCTAGGCAACGTCTATCACTCCGCCGGATGAGAGACCCGGTTTCGGGTAAACTTGCCGTCATCGCTGATTTTGCCGATATTTCTGATCGACCAAAATCAACTCCTTCGAACGCAGTACCAGATGCAAAGATTGAGAAAAAAGCAGTGGCAAAACTGGCCCATGATTTTCGGTCGCCGCTTAATGCAATCCGGGGCTTTGCCGAATTCATGGCAATGTCCGGTGATTCCCTATCTGCCGAACGTCAGGCGCAATATTTGGCGGATATTCAAACAGCCTGCGACCGGATGCTCGGGCTGACCGACCAACTCGTCGCAATGGGTGTATCCCAGCCGGAAGATACAGCGCCGACATCACAGATCGACCTAGCTCAGTTGGCCAAAGACGCCGTTCGCCTTCACGAAGGGCGGGCCCAACAGTGCGAAGTATCTTTGATCTGCGATGCTCAACCAACCTCGCCCATCACCGCCGATCGGTTAAGCGTCGAACGCATCATCCAAAATCTCATCGAAAACGCGCTAACCCATGGCGCCAGGGCAGGGGGCACAACCAAGGTCTCTGCCGGTAACAGCGCACAAGGTCCGTGGATCGAAGTGAGTGATGATGGCCCCGGTGCCGCAAGCACTGGCGGGGTTTTTATGCGTAAATCAAACCAACCCGGCGGGCTTGGCTTGGCAAATGCACAGGAACTTGCAGCAACCATCGGCGCTCAACTTGTCATCACTACAGCACCATCATCAGGCTTCACCGCCCGGCTGATCTTCACCAACTGACCCATCCAAAAAGCGTGACAAACCGGGGTCTGTAATCGCCCTTAATCGCAACGCTGTTGCACGTCCAATCCGCAAAACCTGCGCCTTTCGCCGTGCAGCAGCAAGCGAAGCAATGACGGAAGGGCGGATAATCTCCGCCCCAAACCCATCCGCAATGATCAGGCCCTGTTCTGGCGGCAGCAAGTCTATTGGAAAATCGGCATCTACCGCGAAATAAAACTCATCGCACCATTCCAGATACCCGCCCCATTTCTTATCTGCCTGAAAATCCGCTGCGCCCGATTTGCACTCCACACAAACAATCTGGCCCTTCGCTGTCAGCGCGGTAACATCC
>JBMYPG010000063.1:0-15851 GCA_049600095.1 Pikeienuella sp.
ATCAGGCTGCTGCACATAAACTGATGAATGAAGCGCCCGAAGCATTTGATGCCATCATCGATCGTGTAGCGGATGCAACGATCGAATATCTGAGCAGGCAAATTCAGGCCGGGGCAGAGGTTGTGAAGCTGTTTGATAGCTGGGCAGGTTCATTACAAGGTGACGCCTTTGAACGCGCGTCTTTGCGCCCTTGTCTCAAGATTGTGGAAGCGTTGCGGGTATTGCACCCCGACGTGCCCGTAATCGGGTTTCCACGTGGTGTGGGTGAACGTGCATTGGAATTTGCAAAGGCAACCGGAGTTGCCGCGATTGCGATTGATCAGGGTGCTGATACAATTTGGGCGCGTGACAACCTTCAACCAATTACGGCTGTTCAAGGTAATCTAGACCCTGCGCTGATGGTCACGGGTGGCGATGCGCTGGTTCGTGAGACTGAAAAGCTGATCGAAACCTTTGCTGACGGGCCACATATCTTCAACCTTGGTCACGGTATTACGCCAGATGCAGACCCAGCCAATGTAGAAAAACTGGTGAGACTGGTTCAGGGATGAGTTGGATACAGGACATTCTGGCGTCATTATACCCGTGGACGCTTGCGCTTCATTTGATTTCTGTAATCTCATGGATGGCAGGAATGTTCTATCTGCCCCGGCTTTTTGTTTATCATGCTGAAAAAGCTAAAGATAATAAAGAGTTGGATCTGATTTATCAGGAAATGGAATCCAAACTGCTGCGGGTGATTATGAACCCGGCCATGATTTCAACCTGGATATTCGGATTGGCCTTGGCGGCTACGCCTGGTCTGGTGGATTTCACCGAGATTTGGCCGTGGGTAAAGTTTGCGGCCATTTCGGGCATGACGGGCTTTCATCATTCACTTGCGCTTTGGCGGAAGGATTTTGTTGCTGGAAAGAATGAACGATCCGGCAAATTTTTTCGTTTGATGAATGAAGTGCCGACGGTTCTGATGCTGGTCATTGTGATCATGGTAATCGTCAGGCCGTTCTAAGCGATTTATTGCACTGCCAATGGAAATAGGGTAATGAAATCACGCACGGCGTTCGCCGTGACGTTTCCCACTCCCTGTCGCTGCACGAGATGTTCGTGATGTGCTGACCTATGTGAACGGTTTTCCCATGGATATTGAGCGGATGAAGCTCGCCGAATTGAAGGCAAAAAGCCCAACAGAATTGTTGGCTTTTGCAGAAGAATTGGAAGTTGAAAACGCATCTTCGATGCGTAAGCAGGACATGCTGTTCGCAATTCTCAAAGAATTGGCGGATATGGAAGTTGAGATCATCGGTGAAGGTGTTCTTGAAGTATTGCAGGATGGGTTTGGGTTTTTGCGGTCGCCGCAGGCCAATTACCTTCCAGGCCCTGATGATATCTATGTCTCACCTGAACAGCTTCGCAAATTTGCGCTGCGCACTGGCGATACCGTTGAAGGTATCATCCAGGCACCAAAAGAAGGCGAACGATATTTCGCAATGGTGATGGTTCACACCATCAACTTTGAGGAGCCTGAAAAAGCACGCCACAAAGTTCACTTCGATAACCTTACGCCGCTCTATCCTGACGAGCGGTTCAAGATGGAAATTGAAGACCCGACCATCAAAGATCGTTCAGCGCGTATCATTGATTTGGTCGCACCTATTGGTAAGGGCCAGCGTTGTTTGATTGTGGCGCCACCGCGTACTGGTAAAACGGTTCTTTTGCAGAACATCGCTTATTCGATTGAGCGTAATCACCCTGAATGTTTCCTGATCGTGCTGTTGATTGATGAACGGCCAGAGGAGGTCACGGATATGCAACGGTCGGTGAAGGGTGAGGTTGTATCCTCTACCTTTGATGAACCGGCCACGCGACATGTTGCAGTTGCGGAAATGGTGATCGAAAAGGCAAAACGCCTAACCGAACATGGCCGTGATGTGGTAATTTTGCTCGATTCAATCACGCGTTTGGGCCGCGCGTTCAATACTGTTGTACCCTCGTCTGGTAAGGTTTTGACGGGTGGTGTCGATGCCAACGCGCTTCAACGTCCAAAGCGGTTCTTTGGCGCGGCGCGTAACATCGAAGAGGGTGGTTCACTGACCATTATCTCCACTGCGCTTATCGATACTGGCAGCCGGATGGATGAGGTTATCTTCGAGGAATTCAAAGGTACGGGTAACTCTGAAATTGTTCTCGATCGCAAGGTTGCGGATAAGCGGGTGTTCCCGGCCATTGATATTCTGAAATCTGGCACGCGAAAAGAAGATCTGCTGATCGAGAAAGCAGACCTGACCAAGATGTTTGTGCTTCGCCGTATTCTGAACCCGATGGGGACGACAGATGCGATCGAATTCCTGATAGGGAAATTGAAACAGACCAAAACCAACTCGGACTTCTTTGATTCAATGAATGCCTGATCACGGGTTCAGGTGAACTGATATTGAGAAGGGCGCTCGAAACAAGAGCGCCCTTTTTTGATTTATGGGCGGAGGAGGGTGGAACCAGTGGTTTTTCGCCCCTCAAGATCGCGATGAGCCTGTGCGACGTCGGCTAATGCATACTCAGCATTTATGTCGATATTGACCGCACCGGATTGTATTACCTCATAAAGATCGGCAGCAGCGGAAAGGAGTGCTTCGCGGGTATCTGTGTAAGCAAAAAGCGTTGGCCTTGTGACAAACAGCGACCCTTTTGCCGCAAGTATACCGAGATTAACGTCAGTAACTGGGCCAGAGGCGTTGCCGTAACTGATCATCAGGCCACGTGGCGCGAGACTGTCGAGGGACGCCTCCCATGTGGAGGCTCCGACACCATCAAATACAACAGGAACTTTAGCGCCTTTGGTTATTTCAGATACTTTTTCTGCAATGTTTTCGTGGTTGTAGAAGATGATATGGTCGCACCCTGCAGCCTTGGCGAGCGCCGCTTTTTCCTGCGATCCAACTGTGCCAATCACAGTTGCACCAAGATGTTTCAACCACTGAACAGCGATAAGGCCAACACCGCCAGCGGCGGCGTGAAATAATACAGTTTCACCTGCCTTTACCCGATAAATTTGCCGGATCAGATATTGGGTCGTTAAGCCCTTCAGAAGAGAAGCAGCTGCGATGTCGTCGCTAATACCATCAGGTGTGCGAATAACGCGATCAGCGGGCATGATGTGTTTTTCGCCATAAGCGCCGATGGCACCCGCGCAATATCCCACGCGATCACCCGGTTTGAGATCGGTTACATCTTTGCCCACGGATTCGACCACACCTGCACCTTCGAGGCCAAGGCCCATTGGCAACGGCATGGGATACAGGCCGGTACGGTGGTAAGTATCGATGAAATTTAGCCCGATCGCTTTGTTATTGATAAGCACTTCACCCGGTGTCAGCGCGCGCATGGGTTCATCAACAAGTTGCATGACCTCTGGGCCGCCGAACTCTGTGATCTGTATTCTCTTGACCATATTGGAACCTTCTGTTGTTAGGCAGGCGAGCGTTCGTTCTGATACGCTGGAAACTCTGCGGGGCTTTATGTGGCCTTGTTGGATCGTGAGAGGCTAGGCGTGAGTGTTATGATTAACAAGTCAACGACTGACACAATATTTGCCATCGCAACAGCGCCTGGTCGTGCAGGGGTGGCTGTGATCCGTGTTTCGGGGCCACGGTCATTCCCGATACTTGAAGCGATAACTCGAAAACCTCTTCCGGCTCCTCGGCAAATGGTTGTTCGGCGGTTGTTTTCTGACGATGTGCTATTGGATGAGGCACTTGTGGTCCGGTTTGAAAAAGGGCGGAGTTTCACAGGGGATGACATGGTTGAGCTGCACGTTCATGGAGGACGTGCCACGGCCGCCAGTGTGATCGCTGTTCTGTCTGGTCTTAATTATTGTCGTTCTGCAGCGCCTGGAGAGTTTACGCGACGCGCGCTTGAAAACGGTCGATTGGATCTTGCCCAGGTCGAAGGCCTCGCTGATCTGATTGACGCCGAAACCGAAGCGCAGCGCGAGCAGGCGATGGCGTTGATGAAGGGCGAATTGTCTGATGATGCGAACCGGTGGCGGCAAGACCTCATTGGCGCGCTTGCGCTGCTAGAAGCGTCCATTGATTTCGCTGATGAAGAAGATGCGCCGGTTGATGTCAGCGATGATGTTGCGGGCATGATCGCGGCGGTTCTGCGGGAGTTGGAAAAGGTGCTTGAGGGGGCAGGGGCAGCAGAACGAATACGTGATGGATTTGTGGTGGCCTTGGTTGGTCCGCCAAATGCGGGAAAATCAAGTTTGCTTAATGCGCTGATCGGGAGAGAAGCAGCAATCGCATCTCCCGTTGCGGGAACAACAAGGGATATTATCGAAGCTGTCTGTGATTTTGATGGCATCCCGGTGATCCTGACTGACATGGCGGGGATACGTGAAACCGGCGATGAGGTTGAGGGTATTGGGGTCGACCGGGCGCTTCAAAAAGTGAGGGAAGCCGATCTTCGTATTTTTCTTACCGCGCCTGACATTATGCCTGCGCCGGGTGTGTTAAAGAAGGAAGGTGACATCGAGGTCTTTACCAAATCAGATTTGGCTAGACCTGCGGGGTTCTGTGTATCTGTCAAAACAGGGGAAGGGCTCCATGACCTTCGGGCGCTTATTGGTGAAAAGCTGAAAGACCGTGCTGGTAGGGCGAGCTTGCTTGGTCGGGAGCGTCAGAAAGTGGCTGTTCAGTTGGCCTTAAACGAGTTAAGTCGGGCGCGGGAAGAAACCCGGGAAGAAATCTGTGCGGCCTTGCTCCGTTCGTCCATTGGACATCTCAGCGGACTTTTGGGTGAAGTTGGTGTAGAGGATATTCTCGATGATATCTTCTCTCGGTTCTGCATGGGCAAATAGGGGTGTTTCACGTGAAACAGTCTGGCTTTGAATTTGATGTAATTGTCGTTGGTGGCGGACATGCCGGTACCGAAGCTGCGCTAGCGGCTGCGCGAATGGGCGCGAAGGTTGCCCTGGTCACGCATCGTTTTGATCGTATTGGCGAGATGTCTTGCAACCCGGCAATCGGAGGTCTTGGAAAAGGTCACCTGGTACGAGAAATTGATGCGATGGATGGCGTCATGGGCCGGGCGGCCGATATGGCTGGCATCCAATTTAGATTATTGAACCGACGGAAAGGCCCGGCTGTCCAAGGGCCACGAGCGCAATGTGATCGTGCTTTATACCGTGCCGCCATTCAGAATGAGGTTAAGACACATCAAGGGTTGACGGTTATTGAGGATGAGGTTTGTGATCTTGTTGAGAGCGATGGAAAAATTGTTGGCGTAAAAACCAAAGCAGATCTCACTTTGCATGCCTATGCGACTATCCTGACAACAGGAACCTTTTTGCGGGGCGTGATCCATATTGGCGATGTTTCGCATTCCGGTGGTCGTGTCCATGATCCAGCATCTGATAAACTAGCGGCTCGCATTGATGAATTTGGGTTGCCGCTGGGGCGCTTGAAAACGGGAACCCCCCCTCGGCTGGACGGGCGAACGATCGCCTGGGATCGTCTCGAAATGCAGCCAGGTGACGATGAACCAGTTATGTTTTCATTTATGAACAAGGCACCAACCGCTCGTCAGCTATCTTGCGGGATTACCCATACCTCTGAACAAACCCATGATATTATTCGAAAAAACATCGACCGTTCAGCAATGTTTGGAGGGCACATCGAAGGCGTAGGGCCGCGGTATTGCCCCTCTATCGAAGATAAGGTCATGCGTTTCGCTGATAAAACGTCGCATCAAATATTTCTTGAACCTGAAGGGTTGGATGATCATACGATCTATCCCAATGGTATCTCAACGTCTCTGCCTGAGGACGTTCAGCATGATTATGTGCGAAGCATTGTTGGGCTTGAAGAGGCCAAAATTCTACAACCGGGCTATGCAATTGAATATGACTATATCGACCCGCGTGCGCTTGCTGCAGATCTGAGCGTTAAATCCGTAGAAGGATTGTTTTTGGCCGGCCAGATAAACGGCACAACCGGTTATGAAGAGGCTGCTGCGCAGGGGCTTGTCGCTGGTCTGAACGCGGCCAGAAAGGCGGCGGGCGGGGCATCCGTGTTCTTTAGTCGTTCGGAAAGCTACATAGGCGTGATGATCGACGATCTGATCAACCGGGGTGTCACGGAACCATATCGAATGTTTACCTCCCGTGCGGAGTATCGACTTACGCTGCGTGCTGACAACTCTGACCAAAGGTTAACGCCTAACGGGGTGGAAATCGGCTGTGTAGGGCCAAGCCGCAGAGAGGCGTTTGAGAAAAAGCGTGATCAACTGTCAGCGGCAAAGGCAACCCTTTGCAATCTCTCCGAAACCCCAACCGCTCTTCGGGCTGCAGGCATTCGTGTCAATCAGGATGGTGTTCGACGGTCGGCCTATGATCTGCTCGCCTATCCCGATATCGATATGTCTGTGCTTTGCATGGTGTGGCCGGATCTTGCTGCGATCGATACAAATATTAGAAAGCAGGTTGAAAATGACGCGCTTTACGCGACCTATGCATCGCGTCAGAAAGCGGAAATAGACGCCCTTCGTAGAGACGAAGAAATTGCCATTCCTGAGGAGTTGTCATTCACTGAGATGCGCGGGCTTTCAAACGAATTTCGTGAAAAACTGAATCGTATCAGGCCAAAGACTTTGGGACAGGCTGGCCGGATTGAGGGGTCTACACCTGCCGCGCTCATGCTGATCCTGGCTCATATCAAAAACCTGAAGAAGGCAGGGTAGGCGGTGGATCTTTCTCATCCGCTTTTTGGCGAACATGTTTCACGTGAAACACAGGAACGTATCTCGACTTATGTTGAAACGCTTCTCAAGTGGAACAAGAAGATCAACCTGATCGGCCGGGCAACCGCTGATCAGGTTTGGCAGCGCCACATCATCGATAGTGCACAGCTCAACCGTTTCGCACCTGAATCGCAGAACTGGATTGATATTGGTTCTGGTGCAGGTCTTCCAGCCCTTATAGTTGCGGCGCTTCGTATTGATATCCAGCCAAAGTTTCAAATGACCGTTGTGGAATCTGACCAACGCAAATGTGCTTTCATGGCGGAGGCTTCCCGAAAGATGGGAATATCAGTGCGCATTTTGAACAAGCGGATCGAAACAGTGAAACATGATGAATTCGATACGATTTCTGCGCGGGCGTTGGCCCCACTCGATAAGCTGCTGGGATATGCGGCACCGCTCCGTGCACCAGGCGCTGTTTGCCTGTTTCCAAAAGGTGCCAACGTCGATCAGGAGTTGACCGATGCGCGTAAGCATTGGCATATGACGGTTAAACTTCACCCCAGCGTAACAGACGACGCGTCAGTCATTCTCGAAATAAGGGCCTTCGAACGTGTCGCTTGAACCTCAAACCACCGATCACTCACCTGCCAATATCGCAACCGCCATGCGTAAACAGCCGATGATCATTGCATTAGCCAATCAGAAGGGTGGGGTGGGAAAAACCACGACTGCGATCAATCTTGGAACAGCTCTTGCGGCGGTCGGCCGTGCTGTATTGTTGGTCGATCTAGATCCCCAGGGTAATGCAAGCACTGGGCTGGGTTCTGACGCGCGTAATCGAGATGGCTCTACCTATGATGTGATGACAGGCGGCGTCGAGCTTGCAGATATCATAACAGAAACACAGGTTCCTGGCCTTCATCTCGCTCCTAGTGCCGTTGATTTGAGTGGCGCAGATATGGAGCTGGTAACGGAATCAGATCGTGCCCATAGGCTGCAAAGAGCATTTTCAACTCTCTCCTCCAAATATGACTACATACTGATAGACTGTCCGCCTTCGCTCAGCCTATTGACTGTAAATGCGATGACTGCGGCAAATTCAGTTCTGGTCCCGTTACAATGTGAGTTTTTCGCGCTAGAGGGGTTGTCGCAGCTTTTGCAAACCATTGATCGCGTTAAACAATCACTCAACCCGACCTTGGTGGTACAGGGTGTGGTTTTGACGATGTTTGATCGTCGAAATAACCTCTCACAACAGGTCGAAGACGACGTACGTGATGCACTCGGTGACCTTGTGTATGACACGGTCGTGCCCCGAAATGTTCGCCTTTCCGAAGCGCCATCTCACGCAATGCCAGCCTTGATCTACGATCATGCCTGCGCTGGCAGCCGTGCTTACCAATCACTAGCGGCAGAATTATTGCGGCGCGAATCTGACACAACCGACTGAAGGCTCAAATGGCTGAAAAAAAACAAAAAAGAGGGCTAGGTCGCGGATTGTCGGCGCTTCTGGATGATGTCTCAGCGGCTTCCGGCACCTCAGGTGATCAAAAGATCGCGGGTGAGCGTGATTGCCCGTTGGATCTGATCCGCCCAAACCCCGATCAGCCTCGTCGCGATTTCCCCCCGCGGGAGATGGAAGATCTCACAAATTCAATCCGTGAAAAGGGCGTTCTTCAGCCTCTTTTGGTGCGGCCAGATCCTGATGATTCCAATCGTTACCAGATCATTGCAGGTGAACGCCGTTGGCGGGCGGCTCAAGCAGCGCGTCTTCATAGCGTTCCGATCGTGGTTCGTGAGTTTACCGATCTCGAAATGCTTGAAGTGGCGATTATCGAGAACGTACAGCGCGCTGACCTTAACCCGGTGGAAGAGGCTCTCGGATATCAACAACTGATTGATCGCTTCGGTCATTCGCAGGCGAAATTAGCTGATGCGATGGGAAAAAGCCGCTCGCACATCGCAAATACCCTCCGCCTTCTGTCGCTTCCGGAAGATGTGCGTGACCACTTGGCCGCTGGTCGGCTCAGTGCCGGCCACGCAAGAGCACTGATAACAGCTGATAATCCCTCCCAATTGGCACGGGATGTTTTGGCGAAAGGTTTGTCTGTACGCCAGACGGAGGCTCTGGCCAAGCATGTGGCGCACCCGGCAGCAGGTAAACAGCCAATAAAACCGAAAAAAGATGCTGATACGCGCGCGTTGGAATCAGACCTGTCAGCCGCTCTTGGGCTTTCAGTTTCAATTGATCACAAAGGGCAGGGCGGTACGCTTCGGATCACATATAAAGATCTCGAAGAACTTGACGGCATTTGCCAGCTTCTCAGCGTCTGATACCCTATGACGGCTCAGCGCGCGCGACCAGCGCGTTGCGCTGTCATTGCTATCTTGAGGAAAGCTCTTTCCAGAATGGCATACCCGGCGGCACCTGATCCGCCACGCAGCAAACCATCGGTTTCCAAAAGCAGTTTCAATACAGCCTCGGCATTGTCGCGCCGCCAGATTCGACACTGTCTTACCAGCGCAGCCCGTCTTGGCCCAAAAACCGGGGGACGTAACGCAGAAATTGCGCGATCAATATCACCGCCGCTTACCGACCCGACCATATGAATCTGTCGAAATAACCGCGCTGCAGATATTGCCAGGCTTGTCGGCGCTTGTCCCTGTGCTTCCAGCCGGCCCATCAATGGTCCGATTTCAGCAACTTTTCCTTCCGCAACAACGGAAAGAACCTCGTCGATCGCTGCGTCACCGGCACCAGGCGCGCAGATTGCGATATCAGATGAAGAAACAGGTTCGTTTTGATCCAGCGTATAGAGAGCAACACGTGTCACAAGATCCCGCAATGTCCCGGCATCAAGCGTCATTGCCAAGGCTTCGAGATCTCGCAGTGCTTCATCATCGACATTTCGCGCGCCAGCATCGCGCAACATATCTGAAATCGCACCACGATCAGGTGCGTCACCATAAAATGCCGCCGCCGCTACATTACCTAATGATTCAAATAGCTTACGAAGCTTTGAACGGGCGGGTAACATTCCCGCAGTGACAACAAGAAACGCATCGTCACTTTGAATTTCCGAAAGGGCTGATTCAAAAACCTTCACCAGCCCATCCGTCGCATCATCGACAAGAACAACTTGCCGCCCTCCGAAAAAGCCTTGGGCCTTGAGCGCGTCCAACAAGGCAGCCCCGTCTTTTCGAAGCTCTGCCCCGCTCATCCGCGTCAATCGCATGTCCGCGCCATCATCATTACCAAGCAGGGTGGTGACCAGCTTTCGGCGGCGCTCTGCTATTTCGACAGGATCAGCACCGTAAAGTAAAATCCCAGCGCGGGTCAGGTCCGGCGCGTTACAAAACCGCGCTGCATCCCGTGCTGAAAGTTTCAAGAAGCCGCCAGTGCGTACAAACGGGCCGACGCGCGCTCTGCGAGTTCTTCGGCCAATCTCGTCTCCGCAGCGCGGCGCGCGGCTCGGGTCGCAAAAGCTTCTGCGATTGCATCAAAACTGGCGGTGGCAGTTACCGTAAGGTCTTCATGGGACGCCTTCGAAGACAGTGAAATCAACGAAAACCGCGCGACACCCGTGATATTAAACCTTGTGATATCAAGGTCTTGCGCAATCGCAGCACCGCTTTCAGTCAGGTTCAGATCATAGACAAGCCGCCAATCAGCTGCACCACCGGCATCGCCAAATTTTCGGCGCATACGCTCGCGAAAAGCATACCCAACAGGGGTGCGTGCTTCAGCCAATGTGATCTTTCCACGAAGCACAGACCCGGCACCACCAGACTGATGCACCGGCTGAAAGCCACACCCGGCGAGTGCTACGCCCGCCCCCAAAACCCATCTGCGATTACATGACGACATTAACAATCCGCCCTGGAACTACGATCACCTTCTTTGGAACCGCGCCATCAAGGTAACGCCGAACAGCTTCATCCGCCATGGCGATCTCTTCCACGGCTGATTTATCAGCATCTTTCGCAACACGAATCTCTGCGCGTCGTTTGCCGTTGATCTGAACAGGCATGGTAATCTCATCATCGACAAGCATTGCCGGATCTACTTCTGGCCATGGCATGTCCGTCAAAATCACATCATGCCCCAACCGCGACCAGCATTCTTCGGAAAAATGCGGGGTCATTGGGGTCATCAGGCGCACAATCGCTTCAAGAGCTTCTCGCCGTGCGAACCCAATATCATCGCCTTCGCCTTTAAGCTTGGTGACCGCGTTGGTCAGTTCGTAAATCCGGGCCACGGCCTTGTTGAAAGCAAACCCTTCAATATCACCAATGACACCGTGAATGGCACGGTGCGTGATCTTGCGCATGCTCATGGCGGCATCGCTCAACGCAGGCGCATCACTTCCTACGGCCGGAAGGTTATCCGCGGCCTCATCAACCAGGCGCCAAACCCGTTGAAGGAACCGCCATGCACCCTCGGCGCCGGCAACCGTCCACTCTACGTCACGCTCAGGCGGGCTATCTGACAACATGAACCAACGTGCGGTATCTGCGCCAAATTGTTCAATTATATCAGCAGGATCAACCACATTCTTTTTCGACTTTGACATCTTGATAGACGGGCCGACAGTGATCGCCTCACCGGTTTTCTCAACAACATACCCATCGTCTGTGCGCGTCAATTCATCGGGGCTGACCCACCGACCATCAGGCGCCTGATAGGTTTCATGGCAAACCATGCCTTGCGTGAACAGGGCATTGAATGGCTCGATTGCCGTTTCGGGCAACCATCCGGTCTTGTGCATCGCCCGCGCCCAGAACCGCGAATAGAGCAAATGCAGAATAGCATGCTCAACACCACCAATATACTGGTCCACATTCATCCAATATTCGGTGTCTTCGGCGGAGGTTGGTTCCGCACAATCTGGTGCCGTAAAGCGTGCGAAATACCATGAACTGTCTGCAAAAGTGTCCATCGTATCGGTTTCACGCTCTGCAGCACCGCCACATTTCGGACAGTTCACATGTTTCCACGTTGGATGGTGGTCCAGCGGGTTGCCTGGTCGATCAAAGGTTACATCATCGGGCAGGCGAACAGGCAAGTTTTCCTTTTTCTCAGGTACAATCCCGCATGAATCGCAATGAACGACCGGAATTGGCGCACCCCAATAGCGTTGGCGGGAGAAACCCCAATCCCGCAGGCGGAAGTTTTCCTTCGGCTCGCCTTTACCCGCGCCAGAGATCTTTTCGGCAACGGCGGCTTTTGCGTCTTCAATCGTCATTCCATCCAGGAATTTCGAATTAATGATCCGTCCGGGCCCGACATAGGCTTCGTCGGCGACGACAAATGTTGCTGCCTCTGCATCCGAAGGGCAAACAACTGGTGTAACGTCCAGATCATATTTGCGCGCAAAGTCGAGATCACGCTGATCGTGCGCAGGGCACCCAAAGATGGCCCCGGTTCCGTAATCCATCAGCACGAAATTCGCGATATAAACGGGCAGTTCCCATTCAGGATCAAAAGGATGGCGAACCTTGATACCGGTATCGAAACCACGCTTTTCGGCAGTTTCAATTTCTTTTTCAGAGGTTCCGGTTTTCCGGCATTCAGCATTGAACGCGGCCAAGCCATCGATCTTGCTTTCCAGGGCCTTTGCCAGCGGATGATCAACGGAAATCGCACAGAAGCTGGCACCGAACAGCGTATCAGGCCGGGTGGTATAGACCTCCAATTCCGTTTCATCCGTCAGGTCATTTGGCTGTACATCAAACCGCATCTGCAGGCCGGTTGATTTGCCGATCCAGTTACGCTGCATCAGCCGCACTTTTTCCGGCCAGGCTTCCAGGCCATCTATGGCGGTCAGCAATTCATCCGCCATATCGGAAATGCGCATGAACCATTGTACCAGCTCGCGCCGCTCAACCGCCGCGCCAGAGCGCCAACCCTTGCCATCAATCACCTGTTCATTGGCAAGCACCGTATTGTCGACCGGGTCCCAGTTCACGATGGAAGATTTCTGATAAACGAAACCGGCTTCCATCATGTCGAGGAACAAGGCCTGTTGCTGGGCATAATATTCGGGGTCACATGTCGCGAACTCTCGTGACCAATCGAGTGACAGGCCCATGGATTTCAGCTGCGTGCGCATCGCGTCGATGTTTTGGTATGTCCACTCTCCGGGGTGGACTCCTCTTTCCATCGCGGCGTTTTCGGCGGGCATTCCAAAAGCATCCCACCCCATCGGATGAAGCACATTGAACCCCCGCGCCCGCTTGAACCGGGCGACAACATCGCCCATGGCGTAATTGCGCACATGCCCCATGTGGATACGCCCGGAGGGGTAGGGGAACATTTCCAACACATAATATTTGGGTTTGGAAGGATCGCGAACAGCCTTGAAGGCTTCGCGCTCATCCCAGACGGCGCGCCACTTTGGTTCGGTTTCTTTTGCGTTATAGCGCGCCATAATGCCCGCACTCCCTAATCATCCGCATCGGCGGAGGTGAATTACAGGAATGCGTGATACGACTGCGCCGCTCCGGTTTCAACCGCAGCCAACGTCAACGCGTGACAGAGTTGATGATCGGCGGGTTATTCGTTGCTTTCGCGCTCACCAATGCGGAGTTGGCGTGCCTTGACGAGGATAGCATCCTCAAGCTGACGGGCCGTTGCACCAGATACAGCTGCCGTCGTCCAGGCACCCGCAGGGTCGCGGATCTCGCGGAACACAGCAATCTTCAGCGTGTTTGGCGAAAGCGCGTTGCCCAGAACATAAGCGGTGACCTTGAACCGCTCTTCCGGCGCATCGGGCGTAGAGGCCCAGTCGGTAGCGATCACACCCGTGATCGGGTCGGTCGTGTTCAAAGGTAAGAACGCCAATGTATCAAGCGATGCGCGCCACAGATGCTGATTAACCGTGCCAAGACCGCCGCCGCCATTGCCGTTGCCCAGCAAGTCGAACCCGGCAATATCAGACAGACGCTGTTCAGTTTCGGCTGGCAATCCAGCGGTTGTGCTATCCTGAGGGTCGACCCGTGGCTTGGATGCAGTTCCTCCGCACCCTGCAAGACCGAGGCCCACAGTCACCAAAACACCGACAACGACAGAGATTTTCATGGCAAACGCTCCCAAAGACACTTGGCTGTCTAAAGTGTCCTATGAATCGTGTAAAGTAAGATAGGTCTGTCGGGTACTGTTCAGTGTTCCCTGAGAGACTTTAATCAATGTTGCCGCAAATCTGCGTTGTTGCGAAAAAAACACATATAGGGGTGCGACTTTCATCAAAGGCTCAAACTCGCTTGACCGGAGAGGCCGTTCGGGGAAATTAGGGCGGCTCCATAAAGATGAGCATCTTACAAGTCTTCAAATCTGTGAGGGACACAATGAAGAAAGCACTTTTTGCGACCACTGCCATCGTAGCAGCTGGCCTCGCCTCCGCAGCATCTGCTGCTGAATGGTCAACATCAGTAAACGGCTACTGGTTTGTTGGTATGTCCGTAACTGACAACTCCATCGGCGCAAACGACGGTGCTGGCGTTCTCCGCGACGGCGAAATCCACTTCCGTTCGTCTTTGAAAGCTGACAACGGCCTGACATTCACGTCACGCGTTGAGCTGGAAGCTTTCACCACGGGCGACCAGATCGATGAAAACTGGGCGTCTGTCTCCGGTTCTTTCGGTACGGTAATGATCGGTGGTAACGACGACCAGTCTTACAACCACAACGTCGGCATTCTCTACGCACCAGGCGCACGTATCGGTTACTACGATGCATTCGGCCTGAACACCGGTGCTGGCGGTGCAAACCGTTTCACCAACGGTCCTGCAGCAGGTGTTGACCCGCTCGGCATCCACTACACCACGCCTAACTTCAACGGCTTCTCAGCTGGTGTAACCTACATCCCTAACACGGGTGCAGACAACGCTGGCGACACCAACTTCCCAGCAAACTCCAACCAGAACTTCTGGGCACTCGGTGCTAACTACTCCGGCGACTTCGACGGCTTCGGCTTCGGCGTTTCTGCTGGCTACACCGACTCTGAAGGCAACAACAACGAAACTTGGACCATTGGCGCCAACGTTTCTGCAGCTGGCTTCACGCTTGCTGGTACCTTCGAAGACGACCAGACTGAAGAGTACGCAATCGGCGTTCAGTACAAAACCGGCCCAATCACTGTAGCAGCAGGCTACTCTGACGGTCAGGGCGCTGATGAGCAGACCATCGCTGGCTGGCTCACCTACGCGATCGCACCAGGCGTTTCCGGTACCGTTGCTGTCGAGCACTTCGACGACAACCAGGCTGGCGTTGAAGGCATCGGTGGCTTGGCCTACCTGGCTCTCAGCTTCTAATTTGATCCCGTCATAAGACGGAATTGAATAAGAATCGGAAGGGAGTGGGCTTTGGCCCGCTCCCTTTTTCTTTGCCTACAGCACGGTTAACCGCCTGGCGGCTATCGACCGTCAAAGGGTTGTGCTGATAACCTATTGATATGTCACTTTCAGATACCCAATCCCGTATTGAAGCTGCCCGCATCGCTGCAAACCGCGACGATGCGGTTGATCTTGTCGCCGTTTCCAAGGTTCAGCCTTTGGAGCGTGTCATCGCGGTCCTTGATGAAGGGCACCGCCTTTTCGGTGAAAACCGTGTTCAGGAAGCTGCTGGCAAATGGCCTGACCTTCGGGCGCGATATGATGGTATTGTCCTGCATCTACTTGGGCCGTTGCAAACCAACAAGGTGGGGCAGGCGCTCGACCTGTTTGATGCAATCCAGTCGGTTGATCGCCCAAAGCTGGCCCGAAAAATTGCTGATGCCGCACAGGAAAAGGGAAAGTGCCCTGATCTTTTCATTCAGGTAAACACAGGCGAGGAAGATCAGAAGGCCGGTGTCCTGCCGGCTGATGCTGACGCTTTTATCGCCGAAGCCCGTGCGATGGATCTGCCGATTACCGGGTTAATGGTCATTCCACCAGTTCACGAAGAACCCGCGCTTCACTTTGCGCTTCTTGCAAAGATTGCCGCCCGAAATGGAATTACGAGTCTGTCGATGGGGATGAGCGCAGATTTTGAAACCGCCGTGGCGATGGGTGCCACGCATGTGCGCGTCGGCTCCGGCGTTTTTGGTGCGCGCGATTACGGTTGAACAACAATTCTG
>JBMYPG010000064.1:0-15714 GCA_049600095.1 Pikeienuella sp.
GGTCAGTGCCCGCTCAGCCTCCATCCTCGCCTGATCGGCCTCGCGCCAGCGGATAAACAGGAAAATCGCCTCTACTCGGCGCAGCGCCTCAGCAATCTCACGATAGCGCGCCGCCTGTTTGGCCTGCCGCGCCAATTGACCCAGCCGACTGGTCAATTGCTCAATCACATCTTCAACACGAGCCAGATTGGTTTCTGCCCCGTTCAGCTTCAGCTCTGCTTCATGCCGCCGCTGATACAGCCCGCCAATCCCGGCGGCATCCTCCAAAATCGCACGCCGCGCCTTGGGTTTGGCATTGATCAACTCACTGATCTGCCCCTGCCGTACCAACGCAGGCGAATGCGCGCCCGTGGCCGCATCCGCAAACAACATCCGCACATCACGTGCACGCACATCATCGCCATTGGCTTTGAATGCACTACCAGCATCGCGGGTAATCCGGCGGATCACATCCAGACTATCAGATTTATTAAACGCCGCAGGTGCTAACCGAGCAGAGTTATCAATGATCAGGCCAACTTCGGCGAAATTCCGCGCTGGGCGGGTGGAGGCCCCTGCGAAAATCACATCCTCCATCCCCGATCCACGCATGGATTTGGGCGAGGTTTCCCCCATCACCCAACGCAACGCTTCCAACAGATTCGATTTTCCACAGCCATTCGGCCCCACCACACCGGTAAGGCCAGGGGCAATCACCAGTTCCGTCGGATCAACGAAACTTTTGAACCCTTGTAATCTGAGTCTGGTGAAAATCACCGCCGTTATCGCGCCTTTTCCCGCCTGTGTTAGGCACAAGGCGTAGGCGAGCAAATCCGAATCGTCAACGCGAATTCGCGGATATAGCGGCCAGCAGTGATCGTGCCGCTATATCTAGTGGAGGACTTCAGCCGCCGATTGTGAAATCGGCGACCGAGGCAGCCCTTAAAGCAATGGCTCTACGTGTGAAGCCAGCTCATTGGCGCTGCGCGGCGTATCAATCCGTTGACCGTTGACGAACAGTGTTGGCGTACCGGTAACACCGCTTTCTTCCATATAGTTCTGGAAATCACCGACCAGATTTTCCAGCAGATCATTATCTGACAGGCATTCGGTCATGCGATCATCTGACAAACCAGCACGGCGACCAATTTTAAACATCTCGTCCAAAATCGGTTTAACATTCTGCGTCGCGCGATAGGCATCGGTGTGATCCAGATACCAGGCGCGCTGGTTCAGCAGGAAATTATCGATTGTGGTTTGGTAACGATCCTCGCCACCACAACGCGCAATCATGCCACCCCAAAGTCCGAATTTGTCAAAGTAAACCTCACGGGTGATGAACTTAACCTTGCCGGTGTCGATATAGTCAGCCTTGAACTGGCGGAACACACGTTCATGGAACCCGGCGCAATGTGGGCAGGTCAGCGACGCATATTCAATCACTTCAACCTTTGCATCCGGGTTGCCGATAACAACATCGCCAACCACATAGCCCTTCGCCTTCAATGCTTCATCGGCTTGTGCCGCGAATGCAGAAAGGGCGACGGGCAGGGATAGCGCGCCAGCAACTGCGGCGCGGCGTGTCAAATTTGTGGTCATTGTTTTCTCCTCAATGCACCTTCGGAATAACCACCTTTGGCAGCTTCCTTGGCGGCTTTTGCTTTTACACTGGCGCCCAGACGACCCAACGCCCTGCGCAATCCATCATCTGCAACACCGTCAATCGCGGCCGGGCGAGGTGGTGCAGCCTCAAACAGGGCTTGCTCCTCGGCCAACCCAGCACTCGCCATCCCAGTTGCAGACATCTGCGCCTCAGCTTGGCTGGGTACAAAGCCCCGCGATTGATCAATGCGAATTTTCGAAACGGCGCGATAGCCATAGAACTGGTTCACCCGTTCTATGATCTGTTCTTTTTGATGCATAATTTCGGTCGCCCGCGCGCCATCGGTGGCGATGTGCAGCGTGGCGCCCAAACTGGCCGTTCGTGATGAATAACCAACCTTTAGTGGCCGACAGCCGCCGGCCAAAGCCTCACCCACAATCACTGGCCATTCGGTCAGCAAGCGCATTTCAGCAAAACCGCGCTTTGACCCGGCCTGACGGATCGTTTTAGTGGTCACAGTCGAAGCACGCAAAAAACCACGCGATTTGCGTGGCGTGGCTGATGTCTCAGCCGCAGGAGCGGTTTGCTTCTTCTTCACCATACGTTGGGCGCATCCTCTTCAACCCGTATGTGGCCTGCCTTGGGCCCCAGTTTCAAGATGGCTTAGGGCCGCGCACCTTAAACACTGCTCACACAGTCGTGAGTTAGCGGAAAATTGGTGAAAGTCACATCAGCTAAAACAAAAATGGCCACGCCCACAGGCGCAGCCATCAAAACTCATTCACATCCAACGGCCCTATTCAGGGCTTGGATGATGGATCATGCCCAGTGCGTGCAGGTAAAGGTCAAGCATGGCTTCCTCTTCTTCCCGCTCTTCTTGCGCTTTTTTACGCAGTGTCACGACCTTGCGCAGTGTCTTGGTGTCAAAACCGTTGCCCTTGGCCTCGGCATAGACTTCCTTGATCTGCTCAGCGACTTCTTTTTTCTCTTCTTCCAGCCGTTCAATCCGCTCAATGATTGAACGCAATTGGCCAGAGGCGACCGTAGTGGTCGATACGTCTTCGTCGATCGCCATCAGATCTGCTTCTCCGGCATACGAACAACCAAACCGTCCAGATCGCCGGTAACTTTCACCTGACAGGTCAAACGACTGGTCGCGCCGGGTTCAAAGGCGAAATCCAGCATGTCTTCTTCCATTGCGTCTTTGGCTGGCAGCTTATCAGCCCACGCCGCATCGACATAAACGTGGCAGGTTGAACAAGCACATGCGCCACCACAATCAGCGTCGATACCTGGAATGTTGTTATCGCGCGCGCCTTCCATGACCGTCAGGCCCTCAGCCACGTCCACGACATGCTCAGTTCCGGCGTGTTCGATATACGTAATCTTGACCATTTCCGCGTCCTTCGTCGTGTCAGATTTTTCAGACGCCCGATTCCATTTCATCAGGCAATAAATTCAGCGAAGCTGTTAACGCAACTTTTGCATCGGCGCTAGTAGTCAATCGCGCTCAACCTCATTCCCAAGGATTGCCTGCGCCGCGCGCGCCGATGTCGGCCCGGTCGGAACAGATTTCCACTCTGGCGGCTCACACTCATCGAATCGAACACTATGGGCCAACCGCCAGCCAAATATGACGGCAACACCGCCAATCAGAACACCTGCAGCGGCCTGCACATAAACAACACCCGGCGCGCCGAGGGTTGTTCCGGCAGCGAAAATCAAAATCGGAATGACCAGACCGTCGCGCGCCCAGTTGAACCCGGTGGACCACAGCGGTTTGCCAAGGTTGTTGAATGACGCATTCGCCACAAACAACCCACCAGAAAACAGAAAGCCACCAGCACCGACATAGCAAAAGGCGCGGATCACATCGGCACCGACACCCTCAATGTTAAACCAGTGGATAATCCACGGCGCAGATGCAGCCAGAATGGCCCAGGCCGCCATGATATAGATAAAGGCAAAAATCATGCTGTCGCGATACGCCCGACCAACGCGATCAGCCAATCGCGCGCCATAGTTCTGGCCGATGATTCCACCAATGGCACCGGACAGTGCGAAAATCCCACCGAACGCCAACACCGTAAGGCGGCTGGAAACCGCCCAACCCGCAATGGCGCTGTCACCAAATTCAGCCACCCAACGGGTGAGCAGATAGTTGCCAAAGGGTGTGGAAAGCTGGGTCATCATCGCCGGTGCCGCAATCATAATGAACGGGCGACCACAGGCACGGAGCGATTCCAGACTTGGCCAAGCACACAGGTCATGCGCGCGAATGACAAAATACAGTCCGATGCTGCATGAAATGATGCGGCTCAGCACCATAGCATAGGCCGCGCCATCAACACCAAGGTCCATCGCGAAAATAAACAACGGGTCAAGGATCATTGCCGCGACCCCGCCAAACATCGTCACAAACATCGCCCGGCGCGCATCGCCCTCGGCCCGCAGGACCGAGGATGTAATCATCGCGATGCCAACAAATGGCAATGATGGTAGTGAAATCGACAGAAATGCATCTGCAACTTCTTTCGATTTGCCCGTGGCATTAAGCCAATTCAGCACCAGCTCTGTATTGAACAGAACGATGCTTGAAATGGTGATGAGCAGCACCGTGGTATAGATCATCGCGGCAGTCGACATGCGCCGCGCCCGATCACGTCGCCGTTCCCCGATCGCGCGGCTAACCAAAGCGGTGGCTGCAATTGCAAGGCCGATGCCGAAGGATATGGTGAAAAACTGCACCGCCCACGCCAACCCTACACCAGCGGTCAACGCCTCATTTCCCAGCAGCGAAACATAAAACAGCGTCGCGAAATCGACCGAGAACATGAATGTCAGGCCGATTGACGAGGTGATCGTCATCGTCGCCACATGCCGCATGGTCGACCCGGTGGTAAACCGCCCGGCCTGTCCTGTTGGTTTGCCCGCGCCGCTCATCCTGCTCATACCGTCACCGCCGCCGGGCTAAACACAGTTTCCCGCCCCTTTTCAGGATGACGAGGGGCCAAGGTTGCCAGAACCAGTGAAACCACAGCCATGGACGCCGCCAAAACATATACACTCGATGGGCTGATCAGCCACAAATAACCCAGTGCTGCTGGCAGAAACACAGCCGCGATATGGTTGATCGTAAAGGCAACAGCGGCCGTAGGTGCCTGATCCTCTGGATCAGCGATTTTCTGAAAATATGTCTTTTGGGCAAAGGCCATCGAAAACAGGATGTGGTCGACGACATACAGAACCGCAGCGACTTCCCAGGGCCATTCAAACCAATACACCCCGGCATACAGAACAAACACAATGATCAACCCGATGTACTCGAGGATCATCGTAAACCGCTCACCCCGATAGGTGATCAACTGGCCAACCACTGGTGCAAACAGCATCGCCACGACATAGTTGATCAGCAACAAACCCGTAACGTGGTGCAGCTCAAACCCAAACAGCTCAACCATCATGAAAGCCGCAAAAACGACAAATATCTGCCGCCGCGCACCACCCATGAATACCAGCGCATAATACAGCCAGTACCGGGTTTTCAGCACGATCTGATGGCGCTGGGCATGTTCTGCTTTGAACGTTGGAAACACCAACCGACAATAAAGCGCGATGGCAACGCAAACGCCGCCCGCTGAATACAGAACCGTCGCATAGGACAGGTCAAAGGTTTTCCATGTTGCAACGATTACACCATAAGCGATCAATGACCCGGCAGACCCTGCCGCCGTGATCCACCCCAACAGGCGCGGCGCCTTATCCTTTGGTAACCACTGGAGCTGTAAGGACTGCGCTACCGTCTCGTAGTAATGAAACCCCAACGAGGAAACGAACGTCGCCAACAGAACGCCCTGAAACGTTGGAAACTCAGCCGTGACCGCCGTGCCAATGCCCAGCAGTGCCAGTGAAATCAGGCCGAATGTCTGCTCTTTGATCAGTGCAAAAATGAAAATCGCGAGGAAAGCCATAAACCCCGGAATTTCGCGCACCGTGTGCATCCAGCCATTTTCCGAACCATCGAAGTGAACAACCTCAATAATAAAGTTCGAAATCACAGCCATCCACGTCGCAAAGGCCATGGCCGAACCCATGGCCATCAACGCCAGCATGAAAAATGGGCGACGCCAAAACGGCAGGCTATCTGCTTGATCAAGTGGGAATTCTTGGGCAATTCGTGAGCGTGACATGAGCGCTCCTTTCTCGGCAGATATACGCCTCTGCCGGAAAAAGGCCAGTGCCGTTGACCAATTCTGTAAATGCAACGTTGACGGATCGACAACAGTGACCAAGATGCGACACATGATCAATATCCGTGATGCTATCGAAACCGACCTACCAGCCATGTGCGACATGCTAAATGCAGAGATTAGGGCCAGCACCGCAACATGGACAACGGTTGAACGTAGCCACCGTGCCATGCGCAAATGGTGGATGGACCTACGCCGCGACGGCTATCCAACACTGGTGGCTTATGATGGCGACACGTTGGCAGGCTACGCTAACTACGGCCGCTGGCGTACATGGCCGGGGTATTGGCGCGCCGCAGAAAACAGCGTCTATGTCGCCCCATCCGTGCAGAAACGCGGGATCGGGCGGGCGCTGCTGGATGCACTGGCAGATCGCGCCCGCTATCAGGGTCTAAGCGCCCTCATTGGCGTCATTGGCCACGATCGAACCGGTTCACTAGCTCTCCATCAGGCCTGTGGATATGTCGAGGTTGGGCGCCTCCCCGGCGTAGGTGAAAAATTTGGTCAAAGGCTCGACATGGTGATTATGCAACGCGACCTATGACCTGTTGTTACGCCACTTCATCCAATTGAATCCTGCCCCCATGCACAAAGCAGGTTTTGTTGAACAGCGTCAGGTCAATGGGATTGGGCAGGCGCACATCACCCAAACCTGGCATGCCATCTGACGCTTCAAACGTCCGATCAATCTGAGAAATCATCACAATGATCGCGCCTTGCTCCTCAACAACCGCCTTCAACGCCTGTATCTGATCGCCTAGTTCAGGCGTGCTACGCCGCTGATCCAACAGTTGCAGATAGTCGATAACCACGATGGCAGAGCCACCATCACCCTCAAGCTGCTCAATTATGTAATCAGCACAAATCGCGTCCGATGCATCGATGCTGGCAGCATCAACCGACAAAGAATCCCGCCGCTCTGCAACAATCCCTGCCAGCCGCCCCAAAACATCGCCTTCGGTATAGTCTAGGGTAAACACAAAACCAGACCGGCGAATCTGCGGGGCCAGCAAAGCTAACTCCAAACCAATCATCGTCTTTCCATGACCGGGCCGCGCGCCCAGCAACAACATATCCCCGGCCTGCAACTCGCTCAGAATACGATCCGCTGGCCGTTGCTCAGCATGCGAGGCTGCAAGATGGCTCCAGCCCTTAAACCCCTCTGCTACTGCAGTACGGTCAAGCGCCTGATGCAGTGGCAAACCACGCTCTCGCGACAACAACTTGGCTTTACGTTTCAGGTGATAGATTGGCGAAGACAATTGCATGTCAGAAACTCCTCATACAGGCGAAACTCGCAATCCCCCTTATGCGAACGCCCGAACAGAGAGAGTTCAATTGTCATCAGCTCCGCATGTCATATGCTGCCCCGGTCGGAGGAAGGGAGGCCCGAGCAAGGCCCTGCGCCGACGTTAGCCAGATCAACCAACAGGCTCAACTATTGATTGGTTACAAAGGAAAGGGACTTGCCTTTAAAGCCGCAGCGAACGACCGTGGCTGCATCAAGATTGAAACAGGTAAACGCGGCCGCGCCGCCGGTAAGTTGAGGAGAATAAAGTTGTCACGTATTTCCACAGTCACCATCGGTGAAATCGAAATCATCTCGCTTACAGATGGCGGCACAGAATTCGGGGCTGAATTGTTCCCCAATGCAACCGAAGATCAGATCAAGGCATTGCTCGAAAATGCTGGCGCTGGCGCGATCGAAACTAACTTCAACGCCTTCCTTGTAAAAAACGGCGACCGCACATTGCTGGTAGACGCAGGCCCGCGCGACCTGTTCGGCCCCACCGCAGGTTTCCTTGGCGAGGCGATGGACGAGGCCGGGGTCGCCCCCGAAGACGTCACAGACCTGTTCTTTACCCACCTGCACCCCGACCATATCGCTGGCGCCATAACGGCAGAGGGTGCCGCGATCTTCACCAATGCTGCTGTAACGCTTTCCGATGCAGACCACGCCTTTTGGGCCAACGCCGACGACTTTACCGATGACACGCTAAAACAGTGGGCCGGTTTGGCTGGCATGGTCATTGGTGCCTATGGCGACCGCGTTTCCACCCTATCGGGCGAGGCAGAGATCATTCCCGGTGTTACCATGATGATGATGCCTGGCCACACGCCCGGCCACGCCGGGTTCCGCGCTGACAGCGGCGGGCAGGGGTTCATTCACCTCGGCGATATGGTCCACGCCCCCGCGCTGCAACTGGCCAACCCGGAAATTAGCGTGATGTTCGACATCGACGCAGATACCGCCCGCGCCACCCGTAAACGCGGGCTGGATATGGCTGCAACAGACGGCCTTGCGTGCTCAGGCGGTCACATGTTGCGCCCAACCTTGGGCCAGCTTGAAAAGGTTGGTGATGGCTATCGGTTTGTAACCGGCTAAACCTACTGAGATACCCCGCTTCGCCCAATGATCGACATCATGGTGCCTGTCATGGTTGAGGCGGCTTTCTCCACCCCATCCTTGATCGCATAGGCCGTACCATTCACCACAGTAATTGTACGGCCGGGTTTGACGACCTCGGCACAAAACCGAAATGCCTCCCCATCAGCGGGGGCAAGGAAGTTGGCCTTATATTCAACAGTCAGCACCGCTGCCTCCTCCTCCATCAATGAAAAGGCGGCATAACCGCAGGCACTGTCCAAAACCGTGGACACGATCCCGGCATGCAAAAACCCATGCTGTTGGGTGAAATCCGCATTAAACGGCATCACCAATTCAACCCGCCCGGGGGTGACAGAGGCAATGCTGACCCCCAGCGATTTCATCGCAGGTTGGCGGTCAAAGCTGCTCCGCACTTTGGCATCGTAACCTGCAAACCGTGGTTTAAATTCAGACACGTCATGCCTCCTAAACAAATCACTCCACTACCGATCATTAATCAGGATTATGGGGAGTGGGCAATCTCACCAAACCGCAGCCGGTAAGCACCGGGCGCAACCCCTTTCAGCCGGATCATTGCGCGACGCAATCGCTCTTCATCCGAAAACCCAGCCTTCATCGCGACGGAGGTCAACGGCACCTGACTTTCCTCCAGCAATTGACAGGCCGCATCTATACGTATCGCTTCAACGGCCTTCGCGGGCGAAACCCCAGTCTGGGCTTTGTATACACGGGCGAAGTTTCGGGGGCTCATATTTACCCGCTTAGCCAGCGCCTCGACTGAAAGGTTCTTGGTCAGGTTCTCAGCGACCCAAGCATTCAGCTCATCAAATTGGCCTTTGCCATCCCGGATTTGCCGCTCAAGTGTCCCACTGAACTGAGACTGCCCACCGGGCCGCACCAGATAACAAACCAACGACCGCGCCAGCGTCAACGCCACTTTTCGCCCGCTATCCTCGGTAATCATCGCCAAGGTCATATCAATGCCAGCAGTCACCCCGGCAGAGGTCCAGATATTCTTATCCCGCGTATAAATCGCATCAGGTTCCACCGAAATCGTGGGGAATTTTGTCGCCAAAACAGCACAAGAATCCCAATGGGTCACAGCCCGCCGCCCATCCAGCAACCCCGCAGCGGCAAGAACAAAGGTACCCGTGCATACCGACCCAATGCGCTTGCTCACCGCGCCAAGCTGCTGAACTTCACGCAGCAAATCCGCATCTTTCGCAGCAGAGACCGTGCCCGCGCCACCGGCGACGATCAGCGTATCAACGGGAAATCCACTCAGTGATGACAGCGCGACAGTGGGCACAGAAATCGCAGCATCCGTAACAACATCGCCACCACTGACCGAGGCAACAATCAGCTCATACCCATGCCCACCATGCAGCGACGCATCAGCAAAAACCTGCATCGGCCCGGTCAGGTCCAGCAGTTTGACCGCAGGAAAGACAACAAAGACAACTTTGCGCTTCGCTGATGAGGAAATACGTTTGGCAGAAAAAGAGGTCATAATGTCATTTATGCCAAATCGCTTTCCATTAATCTAGCCATGAATTCAAACGACAGATGAACAGCGAAAGATGGCCTAATGCTAAAACTGAAACCCAACTGCGAATGCTGCGACAAGGACCTGCCCCCAACCGCAACTGACGCAATGATCTGCACCTTCGAATGCACATTCTGCGCCGATTGCGCCTCCTCCCATTTCAACAATGCCTGCCCAAACTGCGGCGGCAACTTTGTCCCCCGGCCCATCCGGCCTGCAAAGCATTTGATCTCGAACCCGGCCTCAACCAAACGTTTCACCAAACCACACGCGGCGTGTGTAGGGGCCTAACATGTCAGACAAACGATCACTCGCCGCCGTCGTTTACCCGGAATTTGAAACGCTGGATCTTTTCGGGCCGCTGCAAATGTTCGGCACAATCAAAGACGCTTTCAACATTTCAATCGTTGCTGAAAATTCAGCACCGGTAAGCAGCCGTCACGGGCAGAAAATCTCGGTCGATCATAGGTTCGCAGATAATCACCACTACGACCTGATGCTCATCCCCGGCGGGCCGGGTACGGTTGCTGAACTAAACAACCCTCTCTTCCTCAATTGGCTACGCCGCGCCGCTGACCGGGCAGAGGTCGTTATGTCCGTCTGCACTGGCTCCGCCCTGCTGGCCAAGGCTGGTTTGCTTGACGGTAAATCGGCCACAACCAACAAAATGAACTTCGATTGGGTCGCCCAGTTCGGCCCTGCCGTAAACTGGCAGGGCAAGGCGCGATGGGTGGAGGATGGCAAATTCGTCACCTCCTCCGGCGTGTCCGCAGGCATGGACATGAGCCTTGCCGTCATTGAGCATTTGTTAGGTGCAAAAGCAACAAATCGTTCAGCGACGATCTCAGAATACGAACGCGAAACCGACCCTTCAAACGACCCGTTCGCCGTACATTTCGGCGTCGCATGATCACAATAGACACGAAATAAACGATAAATATCAGGTAATTACCTCAAAAACAAAGCAGTCCTGATAGATCAATTCACAAAGTTTCATTGGCGAAACTCAAAACGCACCCCCACTCTCTACCCAACCAGTTACGGGAGCTTACGATGAACATTGAGCGCATTTCAGCATTTGCAAAAGATGGCATAGGCGGCAATCCAGCAGGCGTCGTCATCGGTGACGAACTGCCAACCCCGGCCGATATGCAGCGTATCGCGGCTGAGGTCGGCTATGCCGAAACAGCATTCGCCGCCCCACAGGGCAACGGCTGGCGCGTCCGCTATTTCGCCCCGGTCCGCGAAGTACCATTCTGCGGTCACGCCACAATCGCCCTCGGCGCGGCGCTGGGCGCGCATTACGGCGCTGGCAAATTTGATCTATCGCTGAACGAGGCCGAAATCTCAGTCGAAGCATTCAACAGTGACGATGGCTGGTCAGCAATGCTCCGCTCCCCACCATCGGTTCTCCGCGATACGCCGGAAACGCTGGCCCAAGGGGCAAAGGAATTGTTTGGCCTTTCTGATGCTGACATCGACCCGAACCTGCCAATTCAGCGCTTTAATGCCGGCGCAGATATTCTGATGATCCCGTTTGCTGATCGCGTCCGCCTGTCTCAACTGAACTACGATATGGACGCAGGTGCCGCCCTGTCAGCCTCCCACGACAACCTCGTCGGATTGTACCTTGTTTGGCGTGAAAGTGAGCGTAACTTTCACGTCCGCATGCCCTTCCCATCAGGTGGCGTATTCGAAGACCCCGCCACAGGCGCAGCAGCGGCTGCCCTATCTGGATGGCTCCGCGATACCGGGCAATTAACGGGCGAAATCACCATCACCCAGGGCGAAGACATGGGCAGCCCATCATTATTACGAGCCCGTTCGACGGAAACCCCCGGCGCCCCCGTATATGTCTCAGGTGCAACACGTCTGATTGCAAAGGACTGAGCGTCTGAACTGAACGACTTCACAAAAGCGCGCGCAACGAAAACATGCTATCGTCGCACGCGTTGGTGTTTGCTACAGTGCTACGACTTGCGGTTGAGGAATTGCGTTTCACTATAGGGCCAAAAGGCCTTAGGATTTAAAAATGTCGATTTGGGAAAGAATTGGTCTGGCAATAGCGGCTCTCGCCAATGGCGAAAGCCTGTCAGACGTGTTTGCGCATCTGAAATCACCGCCAGAGCGGACGATAGGCTTCACCATCGCGGTCATCGCCCTCGGTGCAAAAATGGCCAAGGCCGACGGGCAAGTGACCAAGGATGAGGTATCGGCCTTTCGCGAAGTCTTTCATATCCCCAAACATGAAGAGGCAAACGCCGCCCGCGTCTTTAACCTCGCCCGCAGCGACGTGGCAGGGTTTGACGGTTATGCTAGACAGATCGCAAAACTGTTCGGGCAAGGCGACCCAATGCTGGTCGATGTGCTCGATGGCCTGTTCCAAGTCGCCATGGCTGACGGCATCTATCACCCAGGTGAGGATGCGCTACTGAAAGAAGTCGCTGCAATCTTTGGTGTAAGTGAGCGTTGCTTCCGCAGCCTCCGCGCCCGGCACGCCCCAGAAACCAACGACCCCTATGATATTTTAGGGGTCGAGCCAGATGACAGCCCCTCAACCATCCGCGCCCGCTGGCGCCAATTGGTCCGCGAAACCCACCCGGACCAGATGATCGCCCGCGGATTGCCGGAAGAGGCCGTTAAACTCGCCACCAAAAAAATGGCAGAGATTAACGAGGCTTACGAGCGGATCACTGCAAAGCAGGCGGCGTAATCTTTTACTGGAATATCCGTTACCTTCCCACCAACACTAGGCGCTTGGGCATTAATCACACTCTGGCCGGGACAGCGTGCAGGTAATGTGGACAGCCACGATCAGCCATGATTATCTAATTTTTGTAGAAACCGTATTTTACGTTGTGAAAATTATAGTGGGTAATCATGTCGGATTTAGATTCAGATAGGCTTCGCAGTTATCATGGGCTGATTGACGATTTCATCAAATCGCGTGGCAACGATCGAGTGTTGATCAAAGACCAGATTAACAGAGAATATTCAGTCGATACCGTGATTCTAGTGCTCGACATGTGTGGGTTTTCACTCACCACTCAAACCAAGGGCATTGTATTCTACCTTTCGATGGTCCGTCGTATGCAGAACCTGTGCCGGGAATTCCTGCCCAAATATGATGGCTCAGTTGTAAAGTTCGAAGCAGACAATCTTTTTGCCCGTTTTGCCAATGTGGATGATGCCATTCAGTTCGCATTGGCGGTTCGCACCGGCTTTGATGCCCAGAATACGATGACATTCGATGGCGCAGACATCCATGTCTGTATCGGCATCGCAGCGGGTGAAGTGTTGATGATAGAGCGCAATGATGTTTGGGGCGAAGCCGTCAACACAGCTTGCGCATTGGGCGAAGATTGTGCCGAAGCAGATGAGATTTTGGTCGATGCCGACGCCTTTGCCAAGGTCGATAACCCTGACCGTTATTCCAGCACTCGCCATGACGTGAAAAAGGGTTCGCTTACTCTACATTCCATCAAAATAGACTGACTACCGAACTCATCAGCGATAATATTGCTTTCACCGCAATAAAAACCGCTTGCTTCTGGTTTCCGGTTGTTTGATCAAACGCTGTCTACAAGATAGGGAGCACACATATGGCCTGGTCGCCGGAAAAAACTCAAGTCAAAAGCTGGAACGAATGGGACCCGCTTAAACACGTCATCGTTGGCCGCGCCACTGACTGCCACATCCCGCCCGCCGAACCGGCGCTGGATGCAAAAGTACCCGAAGACAGCGACATGCGTGGCCAGTGGGGCAAACGCCCACAGGAAATGATCGATCGCGGCAATGAACTGCTCGACAATTTCGCCGACATGCTGGTCAAGCGTGGCGTCCGCGTTGATCGCCCGACCCCAACCGATTTCAGCCTGCCGGTCACCACCCCTGATTTCCACACCGACAGCCAGTTCGGTTGCATGCCGCCCCGCGACGTGTTGCTGACAGTCGGCAATGAGATCCTAGAGGCAACGATGTCTTACCGTTGCCGCTGGTTCGAATACCTCTGCTATCGCCCATTGATGCAGCAGTATTTCGAAGAGGACGTGAATTTCCGTCATGAAGCCGCGCCAAAGCCACGCCTGACCGACGCCGACTATCACCCCGATTACCTCTCAGATAAAATTGGAGAGGCTAAGCGGCTCGAATGGGCAGCAGAGAAATTCTTTGTCACCACTGACGAGGAACCATTGTTCGACGCTGCTGATGTTTTGCGCTTTGGCAAAGACTTGGTTGTGCAGCATGGCTTTACCACCAACCTCAAAGGCATCGAATGGCTGCGCCGCCATTTCCCTGATCACCGCGTGCACACCGTGAACTTCCCCGGCGACCCTTACCCGATCCACATCGACGCCACCTTCACCCCACTCCGCCCCGGCCTGATCGTGAACAACCCACAGCGCAAGCTGCCAAATGATCAGCGCGGCATGTTTGAGAAGAACGGCTGGGAAATCGTGGACGCAGCACAACCCGCCCACAACTCACCACCACCGCTTTGTTATTCCTCAACATGGCTATCCATGAACGTGCTGGTACTGGACCCGAAAACGGTCTGCGTTGAGAAATCTGAGGTCTATCAGGCCGAACAGATGGACAAACTCGGCATGGAAGTCGTCGAAGTAGAACTCCGCGACGCCTACGCCTTCGGCGGCGGCCTGCATTGCTGTACTGCAGACGTATACCGTGAAGGTGAGTGCGAGGATTATTTTCCTAACCTTTAAGTGGAATGTTGCGGAGTACTAAAAAGTCAGGATAAAGTTGCTTCATGAACAAACCCGGCCCAATATCATCTGTGGAGGGCCGGGTGATACGCCGGTTTGGTTCTCTGACTATAGAGATTTCACCGAACAACTTGAGATCAGTTTTACTGATCTTATGGAGGCCAAGATAGTATACGCTTTGCGGGTGCAGGGGGTATCTTTGCAGCACGTCCGCAAAGCTCGTGAAATTGCGCGACAACAGTTTCAGCTAGACAAGCCCTTTTCAACGGGCTGATTTCGAACCGATGGCAAAATGGTGTTTTGGGCCGTTGTGCAAAAATCATTTAAATCAATAGATATTGAAAACGGACTTGCACGCCGATGGTCGCCCCAAAATCGCAAACGTTCAGTTGTCCTTGATCCGCTGCGATCATTTGGGCAACCAATTCTACAATCAAGCGGTGTGCCAACTGCCGCTCTGAAAGCCTCTTTTGACGCGGAAGGGGATTCAAAAATAGTTGCAAGGCTTTTTGAAGTATCTCGGCGGGAGGTTGAAGACGCAATAGAGTTTGAGGAACGGTTAGCCGCTTGAATTTTCTTATTGACCACAACATGTCGCCCCATATTGCACGTGCGATTGACGCAGTGGCAAAGCCTTACTTTGATGACCGGGTAATTGCACTCAGAGATAAGTTCCCCGAAAATACAGAAGATCAAACTTGGATTGGTGCTTTAGCCAGTGAAGGCGGCTGGTGCTTTATTACTGCTGATAAGCGCATTTCTCAGTCAAGTGTAGAGAAGTCCGCTGTTCGGAAGGCGAGGCTGACTGGATTTATTTTGTCATCAGGCCTTCGCAAAAGGACAGTCGTTGAGCAGACAGCACGGTTGTTGTTACAGTGGTCTCTAATTTCTAATTAGGCAAGTATTGTCTCTGGCGGAGCATTATTCGAGGTCCTGTCTAAGTCGCATCTGTTATTCTGGTTGGCGGGCGGCATCCCGTGAGGTCCTAGGGACTTGATCCCGTGAGTCGGCTTGGGAGCCGTCCGCCTTTGGTTTTCAACCTGAACAGTTGCAAGGGGCTGTTGGCTCAGACCCCGCAGACAGGAAGAGGTGAGATCATGTCAGATGAGGTCGTTGGAGTCGATATTAGTAAGGATTGGGTTGATGTTTACAGCCCGGTTGAGGGCGACCCGAGGGTTTGCAATAAGCGGGCGGCGCTCGCCTCTTATGCGCTGATCTGGGCG
>JBMYPG010000065.1:0-15666 GCA_049600095.1 Pikeienuella sp.
TTTCATCAAGGAACCGCAGACCAAAGCCATCGTCAGTTGGCATCAGGACCTCACCTATTGGGGCCTTGGGGCGACCGAAAAACAATGTACTGCATGGCTGGCGCTATCCCCGGCAACAACAGAATCCGGCTGCATGAAATTCGTCGCAGGCAGCCACAAAAACCCGATCCTGCCGCATCGGGATACCTTCGCCGAAGATAACCTTCTCAGCCGTGGCCAGGAAATCGCCGTTGATGTGGACGAGGACGATGCGACCCCCATTGAATTGCAGCCCGGTCAAATGTCGCTCCACCATGGGCTGATGTTCCACGGTTCTGGCCCCAATGTTTCTGATGACCGTCGGATTGGTGTGGCAATCCGCTATGTCACGCCCGAGGTCGCGCAAGAAATGGCTGATAAAGACTACGCCATGCTGGCACGCGGATGCGACCGGATTGGCAATTTTATGCATTTCAGGCCGCCAAGCGTACCATTCACACCAGCGTCGCTTGCGTTATGGGATGAGATTAAGACAGAACAGTTAAAAGCACTGGCCGCAGGGGCCGAGGGCCGCATGTACGCTGGCAACGTTTAGAGGATCAGATCATGGAACAAGTCAAATTCACCCAGATGAAAGACGGCGATAAGGAAGATTACGAATTCCTTAACGAACATGAGATTGAGTACACCAAAGGAACGGCTGATCGTCTGTTGACCGCACTGGTGTCGCTGGACGAAAGCCTGTCAGGGTACAAAGTCACCCGGCTCGGCCATTCGCTACAATCCGCTACCCGTGCTTGGCATGATGGTGCCGACGTAGACTGGGTCGTATCGGCATTATTGCATGATATTGGCGATATTTATGCGCCCCATAATCATGATGAATACGCTGCCACAATCCTAAAGCCATTTGTGCGAGAACAATGTGCCTGGGTCGTTGAAAAACATGGCGAGTTTCAGATGGTCTATTTTGGGCATCATGTCGGTGCTAATCCGAACAAACGCGATGCCCATAAGGGCCATCAGTATTTTCAGGATTGCGCCGAATTCTGTGAGCGGTGGGATCAATCCAGCTTTGACCCTGATTACCCCACCGAAAATATTGAGTTCTTTGCCGATATGACCCGCGAGGTCTTCGCCCGCCAAGCTTATGACCCAGCCGTCATGCGGGCCGGCACACGGGAGCCGTTGGTGGATGCAGCCGTGGCGAAGTCGCGCGGGTTTTAAAGTTGAGCCGCCCCTTTGGGTCGGTGCCTCCGGCAGAAGTATTTGTTGACCAAAGATGAGGGTGCCGCGCCCTTGATTTTGGCGGGCTGATGCTGCCAACTCTACCTTGTGAAAAGGGAGGTGGCCTGTGTCTGCCGATATTCTGATTACCAATGCCGCTGTCCGCACGATGGATGGAACCTTACCTATTGCTGAAGCTGTGGCGATCAAAGGCAACAGGATTACCTTTGTCGGCACCGTCACAGATGCACTTGCGCACACTGGCCCAAACACCCGCGTTGTTGATGCGGCAGGCGCGACAGTTTTGCCGGGGTTTGTAGAGGCGCATGCCCATCTGATGATGGGCGCTGAATCGTTGAATGAATTGGACCTGATGCATATTGATGGCCGAGAAGCGCTGAGCGATGCTTTGCTTGCTTATGCCGCCGAACGCCCGGACGCTGAACTGCTGTTTGGCCGCTCTGCTAACTACAGCATTCTGGGCGAAGGAACGCGCCCCACCCGTCATGACATCGACCAGATCATCGCCGACCGCCCAGTTTTCATCCGCTCCGGCGACTATCACAACGCTTGGGTCAATACAGCGGCACTGGAAAAGGCCGGGGTAATGAATGGCCATGACGTTGGCCCCGGCTCTGAAATCGTGCTCGACAATGATGGCATAGCGACCGGAGAGCTGCGCGAAGGCGAAGCCATGATGTATGTGCTTGGCCGCCTGACTGACCTCGGGCGATCTGGCATTGGTGTCGATCCGCAAAATGTAACCCCCGCTGAAATGGCAGCGGACATTGCTCTGACCAAACAGGGGCTGGATTATTGCGCCGCCCATGGGATTACGACGATCCAGAATATGGATGGAAAATTCCACCCCTGCGAAGTGCTGCGCGCGATCGAAGACGCAGGCGACCTGAATTGCCGGGTCGAAATGCCATTTCTGCTAGAACCGTCAGAGCCTGATGAAAACATGGCGTTAGCCAGTGAAATGGCGGCCAAATACTGCTCAGACAAACTATGGTCTGGCCGCGTGAAACTGTTCATGGATGGCGTACTGGACGCATGGACCGCTGTTGTCATTGACGGCTACGCGGACAAGCCCGAAGAATTTGGAACGCCCCTGTTCACCGCCGAACGTTTCAATATGCTATCGATTGATGCTGACAAACGCGGCCTCCAAATCTCAGTCCACGCCATTGGCGACGGCGCGGTGCGTATGGTGTTGGATGGTTATCAAGCAGCAGCAGAGGCAAACGGCCCTCGCGACGGCCGCCACCGGATAGAGCACATCGAAATGCTGCACCCCGATGACATGAGGCGATTTGCCGAACTGGGCGTCATCGCCTCCATGCAGGCTAACCACCCACCCGGCTGTGGGCCTTTCCCGGCAGAACCGACAATCCATATGATTGGCGAGGCGCGCTGGGAAACAGCCTATGCATGGCGGATGATCAAGGACACAGGCGCAAAGGTTGTATTCGGCACCGACTGGCCCGTCGCACCGGTTGACCCACTACTGGCAATCAAACAGGCCCTAAGCCGCCAACCATGGACCCCCGATTGCCCCGATCAGCGCCTGACAATGGACGAAGCACTGGCCGCCTACACCAGCGTCGGCGCCTATACCTGTTTCAAAGAAGATGCCTTTGGGTCGATCGAAGCAGGCAAACTGGCGGATATCGTAGTATTGGATGGACCATTGCCAGATGATCCAACAGCAGACTGGCCCAAAGTGCGCATGACGATCTGCGATGGTGTGGTTAGTTATGAGGTAGATTAGAGAGTCTGAGTAGGCATCAGCCCCCAATCCTCAAACTCATATCCCAACAGTCCAGCCCCTTGGCAAATCCATCAGGCGTCACCTTGGTGACTGAAAATCCAAACCGTTCATAGAATGGATAGGTGTGCTGGCTGGTTGCCAAGGTCACGACGTCAACTTCTGGCCGTGAACGCGCCAGCGCCAATCTGGCCTCCGTCAACGCGGACCCCAGCTTTTGCCTGTGCAGCCTTCGGTCCACCATGCCCCAAGACAGGCTGGCCTGACGTTTTGTGCGCTCAATATACAAACCACCGCAAGCAACTATCGCTGAATCGCGGATCAAAACAGAATACAGATTGTCGTCGGCATTCACCGCGCCCAGAAATTCCTGAAACTCCACCCGCTCCTCTGGCGCGAGGAATTTTGGTACATTGCTGTCGAATATCGCCAGACAGGCGGCATAGTCGTCAGCGGCGTAGGGGCGAGAGGTCATGTCGGTCATATAGCAGGATAACTCAGATGGTGCGCCGAGCCATAGCTATTCCCCCAATGTCACTTTCATCCGCAGACCACCAAACCCATGCTCACTATCGCCAGCCTCAACCCACACTTCGCTAACACCAGCAGGAATGTTCACGCCGCCCAATGACCGGGTGAAGGGGCGCTCGTTCACATGCGGATGGGCCAAAACCCGCTCTCCATAGACAGTGCCATCGGCCCCAACCACGCGCCAAATATTTGCATAATGGTCCCAGCCCGTGTCGGCATGATCAACGGTCACATCAAACCGCCATTGGCCGTTTGATTGGCTGGCCTTCACTGCAACAACATCCGCCACACCCGCAATCGCGGCAATTGGTGCTGTTGCAAGTAAAACCGCGCAAATTGAAAGCCATTTCATCGCTATCTCCCCTGTTCCGAACAGGATAGCATCATGTTTATGAAAACGGCTTCACAAACCCGGCGCCTGCCTGACATAGCTATGCTATGGATCGGACCGGCACTCAGCTTTCTGGAACAGCTTTGCATTCTGTCATTTCAGGCACAGGGGCATCGCGTGATCCTGTACAGCTATGCCGAAGTTGCCCTAACCCCGCCCGGCGTGATCCAGCGCGATGCGGCGGCGATCCTGCCCGGCGATACTATACGCAGGCACGAACGCACCGGCAGCCCGGCGGTGCACAGCGACTTGTTTCGATACCTGTTGTTGGCGCGAGAGGACGTGATCTGGGCCGATACCGACGCCTATTGTGTAAAGCCATTCGACTTTCTGACCCCTCATGTCTTTGGCATTCTGGAAGACCGGCTAGGCATCGGCGTGCTCGGCTTGCCAAAGGATAGCCCCGGCCTCGCCCGCCTTATCGAATTCGCACATGACCCAGCGCCGCGCGTGGTCTTCGACGCCAATCTACGCCGCTTGTGGATTGACCCATCCGCGCCACCATTCCCAGTGGAAAAACAGCCATGGGCCGCCACTGGTCCGATGGCGGCAACGCATTTCCTGACTGAAAGCAGAGAGATTAGCCACGCCCTGCCAGAGCCTGCATTCTACCCACTGGATTTTGACAACCGAAACCTGCTGATCCGCCCAAGGCGCAGACATTTGGTGGAGCAGGCCATTGCGGATGAGGTTTACTCCATCCACTTCTACGGTCGTCGCATGAGGCCCCGGTTAGCAGGCGAAGAAGGTGGAGCACCGCGCAAGGGGTCATATTTGGATGGGTTGTTACAACAGTATGAAATTGACCCGAGGGCTGCGCCGATACTTTGATCCGCACTTTGGCATCTTTGTTCCACAAATATGCAAAGCACTGAATCAAAACGCTCTATGCACTCAAAAACGGCTCGCCCTTCATCGTCTCAGGAATAGGTGCACCCAACCGGGTCAGTACCGTTGGTGCCAATTGCAATTGGTCCAGCACCACATCCTCTGCTGGCCCCTCTGCGTCGCCGAAATAATACAGCGCGAAATCCTGCTGCAAATCTCCGCGCCCGCCGTGATGCCCGCGTTCATCCTGCCCATGGTCCGCCGTGACGATCACCTCGTAACCCGCCGCGCGCCATTTTGGCAGGAAGATGCCCAGCATCTCATCAACCATAAAACAGGCGTCATCCATTTCATCGCAATCATGCTTGAACCGGTGCCCCATGCTATCGAGCGTGCAGCTATGCAGCATGCCGTAATCCAGATCGAACCGCTGGCATAGGCTGGACAGGGTGGCGAACAGGTCGACGTCCGAAGGTGTCATCTGGTTGATGTGACCATAGCCTGTCATCGTATGAAACCGGCCATGGTTAATCGTGTCGCTATCGGGCTCATCATACTCAATATCGCGCACGAAATCGAAGGGGTGGCGATTAAAGAATTCAGACCAGAAACTGTGTGAAACCGTGCCGGTCACACCACCACCCTTACGCACCTGACTGAAAATATCCGGCTGCTCAATGCGGAACACATTGGCATTGCCGGTACAGCCATGCACCTGCGGCGTGACGCCAGTGTGGATGGACGCATAGCAAGAGGCTGAGGTGGACGGCAGCACAGACCGCATTTTCCACACCCGTGCCTCACCACTATCAACCCAGCCTTCCATATTGCCGAACAAACGCCGCCAATTCCGCCACGGCACGCCGTCAATGATGATGAGAAGGAGTTTGTTATTCATATTCCGGCTCCATCAAACTCGGCGATGAAAGTGTTGTTTGCTTCCGTCATGCCCGGACTTGATCCGGGCATCCAGGTTTTATCGTAGATGCTGGATCACCGGATCAAGTCCGGTGATGACTGATTGTTGGTTCAATTCCCGGCGCTTTCCATTTTGCGGTTGGCGATCACCTCTTCCAGCCAGCCAAGGCGCATTTCCGGCACTGATGACAACAAAAGATCTGTGTAATCATCAAATGGCGGGGCCAGCACTTTTGACTTTGGGCCGTACCGCACAACTTCGCCCTGATACATCACGGCAATGCTGTCCGCGATGGCTTTAACCGTGGCAAGGTCATGGGTGATGAACAGGTAAGCGACATCCTCTCGTTTCTGCAAATCTAGCAGCAGTTTAAGGATGCCATCCGCAACCAGCGGGTCCAGTGCCGACGTAACCTCGTCGCAGATGATCAGTTTTGGCTTTGCCGCCAACGCCCGCGCGATGCAAACACGCTGTTTTTGCCCGCCTGATAACTCAGCCGGGTAACGTTCCATGAACTCGCTGCCCATCTCGATCTCGTCGAGCAGCTCCAGCACGCGTTTGGTTTTCTCTTCGCCCCGCAGACCGAAATAAAACTCCAACGGGCGCCCGATGATGGTGCGGATGGTCTGACGTGGGTTCATCGCCACATCGGCCATCTGATAAATCATCTGCAATTCACGCAGATCTTCTTTCGTGCGTTGCGCCAATGCCGGAGATAGATCACGGTCAACAAAATTGATCCGTCCCTCCAGTGGCGGCAACAACCCGGTGATCACGCGGGCCAGCGTCGATTTACCGGACCCGCTTTCGCCGACAACAGCCAGCGTTTGACCTGGGTGAATTTCGACGTTCACATCATGCAAGACATTCACATCCACGCCCTTATAGCGGGCGGTGATCTTTTCGACCGTTAGAATGGGTTCGGTAGTCGGAACCTTTTCCTCATGATCAATTGAGCGAACAGAAACCAACGCCTGCGTATATTCCTCGGCTGGTCGATTGATGATCTGGTCGGTGTCGCCATATTCGACCATATTGCCATGACGCAGCACCATGATGTGGTCGCTGACCTGCGCAACAACAGCCAAATCATGGGTGATATACAGCGCGGCAACGCCAGTATCGCGAATGGCTTCTTTGATCGCCGCCAAAACGTCGATTTGCGTGGTTACGTCCAACGCCGTTGTTGGCTCATCAAACACCACCAAATCCGGCTCTGGGCACAGCGCCATTGCCGTCATGGCGCGTTGCAACTGCCCACCAGATACCTGATGCGGGAACCGATCGCCAAAGTTGTGCGGCTCAGGTAGGCCCAGCTTTTCAAACAGCGCAATTGCCCGTTCTTCCGCTTCTGCCTTTGAACAAACTCCGTGCTTTAACGTCGCCTCAACAATCTGCTGCATCAGCTTTTTGGCGGGGTTGAATGACGCGGCGGCGGATTGAGAGACATAAGTCACCTCCATCCCCCGAATGTCGCGCCATGTCGAAATGCCGCCGCCCAGCACCTCACGCCCGTTTAGATAAACCTCACCGCCGGTGATTTTCACCCCGCCACGCCCATAGGCGAGCGAGGCAAGGCCGATGGTCGATTTGCCGGCACCGGATTCACCAATCAGGCCCAGCACCTTGCCCGGTGCCAGATCGAATGAAACGCCGTGAACAATCGCAATATCAAACGGCTTTTCGTTCGGTGGAAATACCGTTGCGCCAATTTTCAGGTCTCGGACAGATAGCAGAGCTTCGCTTGCCATAGTGTTCATCGCCCCGCTCATCCCCGGCCCCCTTTCAGGCTGGTGGTCCGGTTCAGAACCCAGTCAGCAATCAGGTTCACCGAAATTGCCAGCGTGGCAATGGCAACCGCGGGGTACAGACCCGCGCCAATGCCATAGACGATACCGTCCTTGTTTTCCTTCACGATGCCACCCCAGTCAGCCAACGGCGGTTGCACGCCAAGACCCAGGAACGACAGGGTGGACACAAACAGCACCATAAAGATGAACCGCAACCCAAGCTCTGACACCAGCGGGCTAAGCGCGTTGGGTAGGATTTCACGGAAAATCACCCAGGCATTGCCCTCACCGCGCAGCTTTGCCGCCTCAACATAATCCATCACATTGATGTCTACGGCGACCGAACGGGCCACGCGGAACACCCTCGTTGCATCCAACAGCCCCATAACAAGGATCAGGATCGGCAGCGTCACCGGCACCATGGCCAAAACGACAAGGGCAAAGATCAGCGAAGGGATCGCCATGATCAGATCAACAAACCGGCTCAACACCTGATCAGCCCAGCCACCCAACACGGCAGCAAGAAAACCAAGCGAAGCACCGGTAACAAAGCTCAGCACCGTCGCCGCAGCCGCCACAAAGATCGTCGTCTGCCCGCCATAAATCATGCGCGACAGCAGATCGCGCCCGATGTTGTCAGTGCCCAGCCAGTATTTTGCCGAGGAAGGCTCCCACACATCGCCGACAACTTCGGCCATGCCATAGGGTGCAATCCACGGCGCAAAAATCGCGGCGAGGAAATAAACAGAGGTGAAGCAAAGCCCGATAAGGGCCGAAATTGGAATGTTCTTCATTTCGGATGCCTCAGGCGCGGGTTGGCCAAAATGGAAACGATGTCAGCCACCAAGTTCAGCCCAATATAAATACCGGCGAATATCACCCCGCAGGCCAATACCACTGGCACATCGCGACGGGTCACATGGTCAACCAGATACTGCCCCATGCCCGGATAGACAAAGACAACCTCAACCACAACAACGCCAACCACCAGATAGGCGAGGTTCAGCATCACTACATTCACAATTGGCGCGATGGCGTTGGGAAAGGCGTGTTTGGCAATGATCGTAAACATCGACAGACCCTTCAGCTCTGCCGTTTCGATATAGGCTGATTGCATCACGTTCAGGATCGCTGCGCGGGTCATGCGCATCATTTGCGCCAAAACCACCAATGTCAGCACCGCAACCGGCAACATGATGGCCGATAATTTTTCAAGCAACGTCATGCTGGGGCTAACCATGGCCAACGAAGACCCAATGCCCAGCTTCACAGCCACAAAGTAAACCAGCACATAGCCGATCAGAAATTCGGGGATAGATACAGTCGTCAGCGTGATGGCCGAGATGATCTTATCAGGCCAGCGATTCTGATACCGAACTGCCAACAACCCCAGAAAAATCGCCAGTGGCACCGATATAATGGCAGCCCAAAAGGCGAGGAATAGCGTGTTGCCCAAACGTTTGCCGACGGATTCAGCAATGTCGAGCTTATTGGTCATGGATTTGCCGAGGTCACCCTGAACAATCCCACCCAGCCAATCGAAGTAGCGTGTTAGCGGGGGCTTATTCAGACCCATTTCTTCGCGAAGGTTGGCGAGCGATTCCGGCGTCGCGGCTTGCCCCAAAACGGCTTGCGCCGCATCACCGGGCAATGCCTCGGTCAGACCAAAAATCAGGGCCGATGCGCCCCACAACAAAAGGAGGCCCAGCGCAACGCGCTGGACCACCAATTTTATGACAGGATGCATAATCCCCGGTCCCTTTTAGGCGAACCAGGTTTTGCGGGTGATCTGACCGTTCATCAGCTCACCATTCGGGTCAGTTTCCCAACCAGCGATTTGTTTGCTGACGCCATCAACGAAATCGTTGAACATTGGGCAAATCAATCCACCGGTGTCACGCATCATGTGACCCATTTTGGAATAAAGCGCCTTGCGTTTCGCGGTGTCCAACTCAGCTTTCGCTTCGTTCAGCATCCGGTCGAAATCGGCGTTGTTGAACCGGGTGTCGTTCCAATCAGCAGTCGACAGATAAGCGGTCGAATACATCTGATCCTGCACAGGGCGGCCACCCCAGTAAGACGCACAGAACGGCTGTTTGTTCCACACTTCTGACCAGTAACCATCATTTGGCTCACGCTTGATTTCCAGCGGAATGCCTGCTTTCGCGGCGGACTGCTGGAACAACTGCGCCGCATCAACAGCACCCGGGAAGGCACCATCAGCAGTGCGCAGAATGATCGGCGAACCATCATGGCCAGATGCTTTGTAATGCTCAGCCGCTTTTTCCAGATCGAATGGGCGCTGCGGGATGCTTTCATCAAACAGCGGATAGGCCGCGTTGATTGGCATGTCGTTACCAACAGACCCGTATCCACGAAGGATTTTTTCAACCATTTCTTCGCGGTCGATTGCATATTTCAGCGCCAACCGCAGTTCGTTGTTGTCGAATGGTTGGGTATCAACATGCATGATAAAGACATAGTGACCACGGCCCGGTGTTGATTCCACCGTCAAATTCGGCGCACGGGCCAACAGACCAGCAACCTTTGGCTCAATCCGGTTGATCATGTGAACCTGACCAGACTGCAACGCAGCAGTACGGGCAGTCGCATCATTGATGGCCAGAATCTCTACGCTGTCATAATGCGCATCATCACCCCAATAGTTGGCGAATTTGCTATATGCATGGCGCACACCCGGCTCATCAGCTTCGACTTTATAAGGGCCAGTACCGATACCGGCAGATGGGTTATCCTTGCCGCCATTTGGCTGAATGATCAGGTGATAATCAGCCATCAGATAAGGCAGGTCAGCGTTTGGCGTGGTAAGTGTGACAGAGAATGTATCGCCATCGACTTTCATCGACTCGATACCTTTCATAATACCCAGTGCGCCTGACTTTGATTCGTCGTCTGAGTGACGCTCCATCGTTGCCAGCACGTCATCGCCAGTCATGGTTTTGCCGTTGTGGAACTCTACGCCCTTGCGCAGCTTAAAGTGCCATGTTTTCGCGTCGGCTGATGCTTCTACGCTTTCAGCCAGTCGAGATTCGATTGAACCATCCGGGCTAACCTCAACCAGCGTGTCACCAAACTGGCGACCATTGTGATATGGCACCTGGCTTGCGTAAGTCGCTGGGTCCAAAGAGTTAGTGCTTTCACCACCAGTCGAACCGATTTTCAGGTCGCCACCTGATTTCGGCCCAGCGGCCAAAACAGCGCTGCCCAGCATAGAGTTTGCAGCCATCGCAGTCAGGCCCAGCGCCGATGCGCGACCCATGAAATTACGGCGGTTTAGTTTGTTCTCTGCCACACGCTTGGCGAGATATTTTAGTTCATCACTCATCTGATATTCTCCCTGTCAGACATTTCCGCGGGCACCTTTGCGCCTCTACGGGATAGAGCGACCCTGACCAGAGATTGAAATCGGCGCAAGTAAATTATGTTTCACATAGGAAAACTTACTGCTTGCAGAGGATGGCAAGGCGGCGCAGCCTCCTTAAAAAATGGACGTCTGAGGTGATTCATTGGAAAACGACCTGAACCAGGAACATGATGTCGGCGTGGTGATGAGCGATGGCACACGGCTGTCAGCGCGTATTTGGCGCCCGGTCGGCGAGGGCACCTTCCCGGCGGTGTTAGAGGCACTGCCCTATCGCAAACGTGATGGCACAGCTTGGCGAGATGAACAAAACCACCCTGCCTTTGCCCGCGCGGGCTATGCCTGCGTCCGTTTGGACTTGCGCGGCAATGGCGAATCTGAGGGGTTGTTCGATGATGAATACTCACCTCAAGAGCTTCAGGATATTTACGAGGCGATTGCATGGATCGCAGAGCAGCCATGGTGCTCTGGTGCCGTCGGCATGCAGGGCATTTCATGGGGCGGTTTTAATGGTTTGATGGTCGCGGCTATGCGCCCACCTGCGCTAAAGGCCATCATCACCATATGCTCCAGCGTTGATCGTTTTCACGATGACATCCACTACAAGGGCGGCTGCCTGCTCACCGAAAACATCGGCTGGGCCGCGACAGCAGCAGGCTGGTTCTCCACCCCACCAGACCCCGCCATCGCAGGTGACAGTTGGCGCGAAAAATGGTTGGAACGGTTAGAGGCGACGCCTTTCCTTGCCGAACGTTGGCACCAGTTGAATTGCCGTACAGATTACTGGAAACACGGCTCAGTTTGTGAGGATTACAGTGCCATTCAGGCCGCTGTGCTCAGCATCGGCGGCTGGCATGACGGATACCGCAACACTATCGCCCATCTGGTCGAAAACCTCGATGCGCCGGTGCAGGGCATCGTCGGGCCGTGGAATCACAAATACCCCCACATCGCCACCCCCGGCCCACGCGCTGATTACATCGGCATGGCCTTGCGCTGGTGGGATAAATGGCTGAAGGGCATTGATAACGGTGCCGAAGTCGACCCGGCATACCGGGCATTTCTGATGGACAGCGTGAAACCGGAAACCAGCTTTGAAACCCGCCCCGGTCGCTGGATTGCAGAGGCTGCATTGCCGTCTCCAAACATCCAAAATCGAACTCTGCCACTATCCGCCACCGGGCTGGATGATGGCGGCGCGAATGGCCCGCGCTCCATCGAAACCAACACAGAATGCGGCGCAGGCTTCGGCGAGTTCTTCCCCTTCGGCTTTGGTCCGGGCGAATTGCCCGACGACCAAACCGCCGATGACGCCCTCTCACTCTGCTATGACGGGCAACCGATGACCGAAACGACCGACATTGTCGGTGCGCCATCTCTGTCACTGCGCCTGTCAGCCAACCAACGCCGCGCGCAGGTCGCCGTTCGGCTTTGCGACCTGCGTCCAGACGGCACCTCCGCCCTCATCACTCATGGCTTCCTGAACCTGCGCCACCGAAATGGCCACGAGTGTTTTGAGGATTTGATACCGGGCGAGGTGGTGCAGGCAACAGTAACGCTAGACCAATGCGCCTATCGCCTACCAGCAGGCCACCGCCTACGTGTCGCCATTTCACCCAGCTATTGGCCCTTCATCTGGCCAGAACCGGAACCAGTGACATTGACGATTACCGAAGGCGCACTCTCCCTTCCCGTCCGACGCACAGCAACAGGCGACGAATGCAGCTTCGACCCACCACGCGAAGCACCACCAGCCAGTCACGAGGTCCGCGCCGGTGCGGAAAATAAAACGTGGAATACCGACCCGCAAACCGGTGAACGCAGCCTGATTATCTCAGCAGATCACACAGAAACCGAAGATCTCGCCCATGGGCTGATCCATGGCGATGCACTGCGGGAAGAATGGGCAATTATACGCGGAAACCCAGCATCAGCCCGCGCTCATATCCGCTGGGATAAACACATGAGCCGGGGCGATTGGGCAACCTCCACCACTGCGGTGCTATCGATGACGGGTGATGTGGGCAATTTCCACATCTCCATGCAGATAACAGCCCGTGAGGGAGAAGTGGAAGTTTTCAGCAAAGAATGGAAAGCAACCGTTCCCCGCGATTAGGGGCATGCCATCTTTGTTCCCAAAATACCGAGACACTGACCTTCAGTCACCGCGCCAAACCTGTTGGGGCAGGTTCAAAAACTGATCCCGCAACCAGCGCCCGGCAGTGCCCATGATATTGTGCTCGGTCCACACAACGTCCACGCCCTCCAACATATCACTTTGCTGAAAACTATAATTCAGCCGCTTCAGCCGGCCCTCCGCAACATGGTCGCTGGCGACATGGAGAGGTAACTCAGCCCAACCAAGCCCGCGCAGCAGCATATCGACCATCAGATAAGGGCTTTCGACATGCCAGACCAAGGCGGTTTTCTTTGCCCCCTTTGGCCTCAGTTCAGGCGTATTCACGCTCTGCATTTCCAACTGCCTATGCTGGCGCAACTCCTTAAACGAAACCACATCCAACGCGGCAAGCGGGTGGTCAGGGTGGCAAAATGAGGCAATCAGGCTGTGGCCAACACCACGAAATTGAAAACCAACCGGATAATGCTCCCGCTCGATCATCAGCCCCAGATCTGCGCGACCGCTTTTCAACAAGTCAGCAGTGTCGTTCAACCCGGGTTCCAGAATATCCAGCGCAACATGCGGGAATCTTTCCGAAAATTCAAGAAACTGATCAACAACGGGGTTCAGGTTCACCCCTTCCTCCACCGCAAAAACCAGCTTGTCCTCCACCCCCTCGGATAGTGACGTCGCCTTGGCCCCAAATTCCCGCACGCCCAGCAACACACCATCGGCAAAGGGCAACAACGCCCGCCCCTCAGCCGTCAGCTCCGGTTTATGACCACTACGATCAAACAGGGTGACACCCGCATCAATTTCCAGATTGGCAATGGCAGTCGAAACCGCCGACTGTGCCTTACCCAATTGCCGGGCGGCCGCAGAAAATGACCCAAGCTCCGCTGCCAGTGCAAATGCCTTCAGGTTTTCGGTGCTCAGCACGCTATCTCCATCTGATAATCAGATAGAGATTAACTTTATCTCACCCGAATCTCAAATATAAGAAGATCAGAGCAGCGAAGACCTTTCGCGTGCCTAAAACCAATAGAAACGGCCCGACCCCGCAGCCCATCTGACGCAGTCCGCCAAGTAAGGATGATTATCATGTCAAAAACAGTCGCCATGCGCTCCACCAAAGACCGTCTGCGTTATACGATCAGTTTTGAGCTGACATTGATGATGATGTTGATCCCGGCAGGCGCATTTTTCTTTGACGAAGGCTTTGATACGATCGGCATTTTGGGCGTTATGCTGTCGCTAAAGGCGATGGTGGTTAATGTGATTTACAATCGCATTTTTGACCATTTCGATGCCCGCGCGGGCCGCGTATCCTCTGACCGATCACATTTTGGCAGATTGGCCCACGCCATCGGGTTCGAAGTATCCCTGACCCTCAGCTCTCTCCCAATCTACGGCTGGTGGCTGGGTATGACGATCCTCGAAGCCTTGGCAACAGACATCGTGGTGACATCATTCGTCGTGATCTACACCTACTTTTTCACCTGGGGCTACGACCGGATGTACCCTGTCAGATCAGCCCAACCCCGCTCCGGTTGCAGCCCCTGAACAACAGCGTCCGCAGCAAAGCGCAGGTTTGAACTCTTGATGATCAGTCGAAACGCTGTAACGTCCGAATAGCAATTTTGCCATAAAAACAGGAAACTCCCATGACAAAGCTTACTGGCCAATGCCTCTGCGGCGAAATCTCTTTCAAAGCTGAAGGAGACGTGCCTGTAATGGCGAACTGCCACTGCACGGCCTGCCGTCAATCTACTGGCAGCGCCTATGCCTCGCTGATGTTCATGAGGCAAGCCGATGTTCAGGTCACTGGCACACCTAAAACGTTCCAACATGGTTCAGATGCGGGGACAACGATGACCAAACATTTCTGCCCTAACTGCGGAACGCCACTATTCACCCAGAACTCAGCCCGCGAAGGCATGCTGGGTTTGCGCGCCGGTATCATCAACGAGCATGAAGAATTCGCTCCGAAGGTGAATGTCTATACGTCGAGCAAGATGAAGGCGACCAACCTGGATGATGGCATCCCAGCATTTGAAAAGATGCCGGGTTAAATCCATTGTACCTCCAGAGACGCAGTGCGCTCTGGAGGTAACTTTGCCGTCCACACGTTCTCACCCCAAAACAGACTCCACCGCCTGCAGAGTGGCGGCAACCACCTGATCGGCCTCTGCCTGAGTTAAACAGAATGGCGGGGCGAAACCCAGAATGTCTCCCTGCGGCATCGCCCTTGCGATAACGCTGTTTTGCTCCAGCAATTTGCTAGCAATCTGCGGCCCGATTTTGTCACCAGCGTCAAAGAAATTGCGGCTATCCTTATCGGCCACAAATTCAACAGCACAGATCATGCCCTCGCCACGTACATCACCGACATGCGGATGATCACCCAGCGCCGCCCGCATCTGAGTATTCAGATAAGCCCCAACCGTACCAGCATCCTCAACCAACCCCAGCTTGTCGATCAACTCCAAATTCGCAACGCCAGCGGCGGCCCCAATCGGGTGAGCGGAGTAAGTCCAGCCATGGCCAATCGGGCCATTCTCATCGGTGCCTTGCTCCAGAACCGCCCACATCTTTTCAGATACGATAGACCCGGACAACGGCGCGTAGGCAGAGGTTAACCCCTTTGCAATCGTGATCAGGTCGGGCCGCATGCCGTAATGCTCAGACCCAAACATCGTGCCCAAACGACCAAACCCGGTGACAACCTC
>JBMYPG010000066.1:0-15613 GCA_049600095.1 Pikeienuella sp.
GCGACGTACAGCGCTGCAGATGTTCGAGTTTCTTGTTTTGAAAGGTTACAAGGGTTCCTATTCACCGGCGCAAAGGTTCATCCGTGATCTTAAACGCGCGAACGGAGAAGGCTCCGGCGCTTTCGTCCCGCTTGAGTTTGATGCAGGCGGTGCGCTCCGGTTCGACTGGAGTGAAGAACATGTCATTTTGGGCGGCGTTCCGCAGAAGATAAAGGTCGCGCACTTCCGTCTTTGCCATAGCCGTAAGCCCTTTGTGTTTGCGTATACAAGCGAGCTTCAGGCGATGGTGCTGGGTGCTTTCATCCGGGCATTGATCTTCTATGGCGGCGTTCCCTTACATGTCATCACCGATAATCCCAAGACGATGGTCACCTATGTGTCGGGGTCGAAGAAGCGGGCGTTCCACCGAGGATCTATATGCATTGAACCTCTGGCTGCAGGGGCAATGCGAACGCCCCGCTGAGTGCCGTCATCCTGAGCAGCGCGACCGGACAATCAATGAAGTCTTCGCGGATGAGAAAGGCGAACTTCGGCCACTCGGACGCCCTTTTGATGACTATTTGGAGAAGACTGTCAGGGTGCTTTCCATCTGTCTGGTCCAGTATGACTGTAATCGCTACAGCGTCCCCTCACGTTTTGTGGGTCGCCATATGTCCCGGCGCGCTTACGCTGACCGGATTGTCGTAACCACCGGGCGTGAAGTGGTCGCCGAACACCAGAGACGCTTCACCCGGAACATCAACTATTTTGAACCTTGGCACTATTTTCCGTTGTTTGAACGCAAACCCGGCGCTCTGCGTGACGGCGCTCCTTTCAAGAGGTGGGAATCGCCAGTCGCGATGCGCAAGATCAGAGATCACTATATGAAGGATAGCGGCGGCGACCGAGACTTCGTGGATCTCCTCCTTCAGGCCTAGGAACATGGGATGGAGGTGGTAGAAATGGCCTGCGAACTGGCTGTTGAACAAAACACCCTGCGCCTGCCCACCATCATCAACCTGATCAACCAACTGGTGGAACCGGCAATTGCGCCGCTTGCCGAGACCTATGGATATCGGCAATTGATCAGCCCTCCTGAGGCCAACTTTAAACGTTATGAAGACTTGTTCGGTCGGTGGAAGGCGGTGGCATGAAGGAGTTGATTGATCAACTGATAGCGCTTCGTCTGCATGGGATGGCGGCTGCATGGGATGGCGGCCTGCGCGAAAGAGCTGCTTACAAAGAGCAAGCCACCCAGCCTGTCGGTCATCATCAAGTTGCTCACAGAGGCGGAGAAAGAAGAACGCCGTGTGCGTTCGATCCAGTACCAAATGCGGATAGCAAGGTTCTTTCATCACAAGGACTTCGCCACGTTCGACTACAAAGCTGCGGCGGTGACTTCTGAACAGATCGACCCGTTTTGCGACGGGCGGTTCACGGAAGACGCCCACAATCTGATCCTCGTCGGCGGAACGGGAACCGGAAAGTCGCACATCGCTGTCGCGCTCGGAACAATTCTGATCAACTAGGGAAAGAAGACCCGCTTTTACAACGCCTTCGATCTGATCAATCTTCTGATCAAAGAACAGGCTGAGGGCACTGCTGGGAAGATCATCCGCCAACTCACACCCCTCGATTGCCTTATTATCGATGAACTGGGCTACATCCCGTTCCTTAAGTCTGGCGGCCCCTAAGTCTGGCGGCGCGTTGCTGTTCCACTTGATAAGCAAACTTTATGAGACAACCAGCATCATCATAACGACCAATCTAGTGTTCGGGGAATGGGTGTCTGTCTTCGGCGATGCAAAGATGACAACATTACTGCTTGATCGGGTCACACATCACTGTTCGATCATCGAAACCGGCAACACCCCATATCGCTTCGCAAGGAGCAAAGGTCAGCATACAAGCTGAAACAATGTGCAAGCAAAGCCATCAGGCGTGTTTGCTATATGGAGGCCTCGTGCCTGATGGCTTTGCCCCAAATGGGTGGCTCTGTGTTATATGTCGAAACCGGGGTTATATGCCGAAACAGGGTCACTTTTGGATGATGATTGACAGCATATTGAAGACAAGGGCATTCGACACGCCTACATCAAACGTGGAACGCCACAGCTTAACGGGAAAGTGGAGCGCTCTCACCGGTCTGATCAGCAGGAATTTTATCAACGTCTCAGTTACAAAGGGGACGTCGATCTCGAAGCCAAACTCGACAAGTGGGAGCGGTTTTACAACTTCGCAAGGCCACACGGCGCGCACAGCGGCAAGATCCCTACGAAGTTCTCGGAGACTAGCTACAGTGACCCCAAAAGTGTCCCACTGGTTCGTCTAGGTTACAGTACAGCAAATGTCTATGCCGATGGATGCACCCGCGAAATTCAGGGATGACAGACATGATCTGTATTTCCCATATTAGCCCAACCTAAAAGGATGAGCGGCACTGCATCCAACTGTATACCATCGACCTTTTACTCAGTTTCGTATATCAGACCCTCAAATGCAGTAACTTGGATCCCATCATGCCTGATATTATCTATACCAAAGTCGACGAAGCACCGGAATTGGCCTCTGCTTCACTGTTGCCGATTATTCAGAAATTTGCAGCGGCTGCTGACGTCAGCGTTGGAACAAAAGACATCAGCCTTGCTGGGCGCATTCTGGCAACCTTCCCTGAGCATCTTAACGAAGATCAGCAGCAGTCCGATGATCTTGCTGAGTTGGGCCGTTTGGTTAAGACCGCCGAAGCGAATGTGATCAAGCTGCCAAATATCTCTGCATCTGTGCCACAGTTGGTTGGCGCGATTAAAGAACTTCAGGCGCAGGGTTTTGCGCTGCCCAACTATCCGGAAGCCCCAAAAACTGACGAAGAAAAGGCCGTTCGAGCCAAATATGACACGATCAAAGGATCGGCAGTTAACCCGGTTCTGCGCGAAGGCAACTCCGATCGCCGCGCCGCGAAAGCCGTGAAAAGCTTTGCGCAGGCAAACCCGCACCGCATGGGTGACTGGACCGCTGACAGCAAAACCCATGTGTCATCCATGCCCGGCAATGACTTCTTCTCAAATGAAACTTCCGCCACACTAGAGGCAGCAACTGGCGCGAAAATCGTGCTGGAAACCGCAGCAGGCGAAACAGTTCTTAAAGAGGGCCTCGAATACCCAGCAGGCACGGTCGTTGACGCAACATTCATGAGCGTTGCCGCCCTCAAAGACTTCCTTGCTGCTGAAATTGAAAAGACTAAAGAGCAAGGCATTCTTTTCTCTCTGCATTTAAAAGCAACGATGATGAAGGTGTCCGACCCCATTCTTTTCGGTCACGCGGTAAAAGCTTTCCTCGCTCCTGTTTTCGACAAACATGGTGATGCGATGGCCGCATTGGGCGTGAACGCTAATTCAGGTCTTGGAGATTTGATGGCACGCGTCAAAGATAACGCTGCAATCACCGCCGATATCGACGCCTGCATGGCAGCACGCCCACCGATGTATATGGTCGATTCTGATAAAGGTATCACCAACTTGCACGTCTCCTCAGACGTGATCATCGACGCCTCTATGCCTGCACTTATCCGTGCAGGCGGCAAAGGTTGGGGACCGGATGGCAATGAAGGTGATGCAAATTGCGTAATCCCGGATAATTCCTATGCCCCGGTCTATGATGAAGCGATCAACTTCTTCAAACAGAACGGCAAACTAAACCCGGCCACCGCTGGAACGGTTCAGAACATCGGCCTTATGGCGCAAAAGGCTGAGGAATACGGTTCTCACCCAACGACGTTTGAGATTGCTGAGGCTGGCACCGTAAAAATGATCCTCGACGATGGCACGGTCTTGCACCAGCACGCTGTCGAAGCTGGTGACATCTGGCGTTCGTCTTCTGCGCGTCAGGCACCGATTGAGGATTGGGTTAACCTTGCCATCTCTCGTCGAAAGGCTGAGGGTTGCGAGGCGATCTTCTGGCTGGATGAAAACCGCGCGCATGACGCTCAGCTGATCGCCTTCGTCAAACCAATTCTCGAAGCGCAGGGCGTGGCCGACAAGTTTACAATCATGGCCCCTCGCGAAGCTACTCGGGCTTCGCTTGAAACGATCACTAAAGGCGAGAATTCGATTGCCGTGACTGGCAATGTGTTGCGCGACTATCTGACTGATCTTTTCCCGATCCTTGAATTGGCGACATCGGCCAAGATGCTGTCGATTGTGAAGTTGATGAATGGTGGCGGCTTGTTTGAGACCGGTGCTGGTGGCTCTGCACCAAAACACGTTCAGCAGCTGAACGAGGCAAACCACCTTCGTTGGGACAGCCTTGGAGAGTTCTGTGCACTTGGTGAAAGCTTGATCTTCCTCGCCGATGCCAAGGGCAATGAAAAAGCACGGGTTCTTGGCAAAGCTGTCGAAACGGCGACGCAAGGCATCCTCGATCATGACCGGTCGCCTTCGCGCAAGGTGGGTGAGCCCGACAACCGCGATAGCCACTATTGGTTTGCGCGGTATTGGGCCGAAGCAGTAGCTGCGCAAGCAGACGATGCCGATCTGGCAACGCAGTTTGCACCAGTTGCAGAGGCTCTCGTGGCAGGTGAAGCAAAAATCCTTGCTGAACTTGCCTCGGTCCAAGGCCCCGCTGCTGACCTTGGTGGATACTACCGCTCAGACACCGCAAAGACCGCCGCAGTTATGCGCCCGTCTGCAACGTTGAACGCGATCATCGGGTAATCCACTTTACCCAAACTTGGACCGCGCGCTTTTAGGTGGTGCGCGGTTCTATTCCCTAATCTGATGGGGAATGTAGCTGACCCAACGGTCAGACCATTTCAAAGCCGATAGCTGTGACACCGACCGAGATCACCCGTCAGATCACGGGTAAGGGTTGGTTACGATTTCTATTTCAAAGTGATGTTATTACATATATGAACGGCATCAACTTTTTTGGCTTTTTTCAATCTGAGACGGCAGAAATTATGAGTGCAAAGAAGAATACCGATAGACACAAGAGCCGGCGGTATGTTGGTTTCGCAACCAAAAGCTTGCCAAATCAAGGCCGAACCAGCCTGCGCCGGCGGCGTCGTACTGAAAACAAGATGCAGGAATTTGATCGCCTGCCGCTTGAGCTGCGGCAATGGTTGGCGACCGCTATTCTGCCATGGCGTCCAAGGTCCGCTCATCGAAGCTACTCAAAGGCGCTGGCCAGAACCGGTGATAGAGCGCGGGCATTGGGAGAGCTTAGCCGGATCGAACAACGCTTGATTACCAAAGACGCGAGGATAGTTTGGGGGGAAGACCATCCATTTGCTTCATCTCAGGCCGTTTCATGAGCCGTATTCCAATCACAATCCTGACAGGCTTTTTGGGCGCGGGCAAAACAACTTTTCTCAATCGTTTGATCGCTGATCCTGCCTTTCAGAATACCGCTGTTGTTATCAATGAGTTCGGCGAGGCAGGCGTAGATGGGGCATTGGTCGCGCAGTCCGACGAGCGCGCCTTCGCCATGTCCGTTGGTTGCCTTTGTTGCACGGTCTCAGGCGATGTGCGCCTAACTTTGCTGCGTCTACAAGACGAAGCAGAGCGGGGCGTCGGGCCGGTATTCGATCGAGTGGTGATCGAAACCACGGGTCTGGCCGATCCATTGCCCTTGCTACAGGCCTTCATGACCAATGACTTCTTGCTCAGCAAGTTCACCCTGAACGGCGTCATCACGGTCGTTGATGCGGTGAACGGCGAACATTGCATTACGCATTTCCCAGAGGCACAACGCCAAGTCGCGGTGGCCGATCTACTGTTGCTGACAAAGACCGAATTGGCGGAGGAGGGGGCAGCACACGGAGAATTGGACAGGCTAAAAGGTGTACTTTCAAACCGAAACCCCAATGCGCGGTTGTTTCGGGCAGAGGATGTAACGCCAGAGCAGGTATTCTCTCTTGCAGCTTTCGATCCAGCGGGCCAGCCGCCGGATGTGTCGGAATGGCTGCGTTTTGAACCGTCAAAATCAAATGGAACCGACCACCATCATCACCACGATGTAAACAACCACGGCGACACGGCATCGGCTTTTTGTTTTACGGCGAAGGATCCTATTAAACCGACTGCATTGGAAAGCGCTATCAGGTCGTTGTTAATCTCAACCGGTTCAAATCTATTGCGGATGAAGGGTCTTGTTGAACTAATAGGCTATCCTGACGCCCCTTGTGTGGTTCACGTCGTCGGCCATGTAATCAGCCCCATGAAATTACTTGGCGAATGGCCTGAAGGCATAGATCAAACGAGGCTCGTCTTGATCATCAGTGGCGAGAACAGGAAAGACGCACCACAGCAACTCAGTCAAGCGTTACCGCAATTACAGCCGTTCAATGCTTAAGGGTAGCCAGAGCGTGAGGTTAATGCGGGAGTTCGGCTAACGACTATTTCACTTGAAAAATGTGGAAAAAATTTGCCGTCTGGGTATGAAGAAAAGAGAAATTTTGAAAAAATTAATAGGATATGACACGAGGGTAATTGGAACTATAGACAGATTTATTGAAATTCCTAAATGAATGGAGATTTCATTTATTGTGAGCAGTGAATATGTTTCAGCCGCGTCGACGGTTGCTATTTCACTAGGTGGTTCGCTGGATTTCTTGAGAACATTTGAGCGTATTCCGGAATGTTCAATAGTTGGAGCTGGCGTCCAAGCTAGCTCTTGTTTTCCAACGATCACAATTCTTGCAACCCTGCTTCGTACCTAGTTTTGGGTGAGTTAGTGAGAGCTTTGGCTCCGAAACTTCCATTGACTTGGGGCCGCTCGTCTTCGGTGACTCGGATGGTGAGTTGCCGTAGCTCCGACCCTGTCATTTAACATTACAGTAAATCCGAGAAACTGGGTTTCAGCTCTTTATGTTCATGGTATGTTCCGATTATGAGCAGACAAAACAGATTCGATCTTGATGTTCCTTTGATGCGACCTTTGAATACCAAAGGGCGGGGGGCTGTTTCTAATCTGAGCGGCCGGTTTGAGGCGACACAGGCGGTTGGGTTTGATGATGGGTGGGATATTGAGGAAGATACGCCCCGGTTAAAGACTGAAGTGTCACTGGACCATTCCCGGTCCATCATCTCAAAAGTTTCATCGCCTGATATGCCCTTTGACCGGTCGATCAACCCATACCGTGGGTGTGAGCATGGGTGCATTTATTGCTTTGCACGCCCAACACACGCTTATTTGGGGATGTCGCCGGGGTTGGATTTTGAAACGCGGTTGGTGATGAAGCCCAATGCGCCAGCTCTATTGCGCAAGACCTTGTCCTCACCCCGATACCAGCCCCGTTCGATTGCCATTGGCACCAATACAGACCCCTATCAACCGATTGAGAAAAAGCATCAGATCATGAGGGGCATTTTGGAGGTATTGGAGGAATTTTCCCACCCTGTCACTATCGTTACCAAGTCGGCCCTGATCACGCGGGATGCGGATATTCTGGGGCGGATGGGGCGCAGGGGATTAGCGCGGGTGGCGTTATCGTTGACCACTTTGGATACCAAGCTGTCACAACAGATGGAGCCGCGCGCGGCCACGCCTTCGCGGCGATTGTGGGCGTTACGTCAATTGAGAGAAGCAGGGTGCCCGACGGGGGTGATGATTGCTCCGGTCATTCCGGCCATAAATGATCATGAGATTGAATCGTTGTTGCGTGCCGCGGCAGCGTCCGGCGCTGCGACGGCCAATTACATTGTGTTGCGGTTGCCCTTGGAGGTTCGGGATTTGTTTGTGGAATGGCTGGACGCCCATTTTCCCGACCGTGCGGCGCGGGTGATGCGGTATGTGCGGGAATTGCACGGTGGGCGTGATTATGACCCGCAGTGGGGTAAGCGCCTAAAAGGAGAGGGCGTTTATGCAGACCTGATCCGCCGCCGGTTTACCCGTGCGGCGGCTGAGGAGCGGTTGGAGCGGGATCAGCCCGCATTGCGGCTTGACCTGTTCCGGCGTCCGGAACCGGAAACAGGCCAGGGGTCGTTTATGGATATGTTTGATTGAGAGTTGGATTAAGGGCGGCAGTAGACCCCGGCACTGGCGACAAGTCGGTTCCAGTCTTTATACCCGGCGTCGAGGCAAATTTTCCCTAACCCGCGATCCTGCAACAAACGTTCGGCAGCGTTTGAATTTTTGGCCATCACATCGCGGACTGTTACCTTGCCATCATCGGCATTGATGATGGGGCAGCGAACATCGCAGCGATGTTTGTACAGTTTTACGCCGGCTTGTTGTTCAGCTGCTGGTGCTGACTGGGTGGTGGTTGAAACAGGGGCGCTGTCGCCATAGTCGCGCATCATTTGCATCAATGCACCGAAGTTTTCGCCGAGATCAGGACGTTGGAGCCTGTCCATGTCACGCTCAATTATCTCTGCCCTTTTGTCGGCGTTCGGATCGTTGGGATAACCTGCCAGCTTTAACAGCTTCACGATCTGGAGGTTCCAATCCACAAATTGCTTGGCTGATGCTGATTTCGAACTGGTATGGCGAAAAATGTAACTGTCGGGAATGCTCCATTCCTTCGGGCGGATCAGGCCGAGATAAACGTAGTCATGGTGAGCAAAGTTTAGCTCTGTCCCCAAATCATGCAAAAAGCCGAGTTGGGTTTTCTTTCCCATTGTCAGACGGATGTTGCGGCATGCGTCGATTTTGAAACCGTCGCCATCAGGGGCAATCGCCTTAAACGCCTTTTGCACGCGCAATAGCTGCGTTGAGGTCATGGGGTTAGAGCAGGATTTTGGCGTATCCGCCGCGATTTGTTGTTGAATTTCAGCGATTGAGGGCGCACCGCGCAACAGGAAATTTGCCTGCTCGGAAGTCAGGTTGCCAGTTTGCGGTGCGCGTTGTTTGCCCTGCCACGCCTTGATTGCAGCGCGGGTTTTGCGGCCAAATGCGCCATCGGCGGGGCCGGGGTTAAAGCCGAGTTTTGCCAGATAGTATTGGATGCGAAGGCGGTCATTCTTGGACAGGTTAACAGCCGCGGGTGCACCGACAACAGCGTCGCCTGCGTAACGTTTGAATACCAGTTTTGCCTGTTTTCGGCCAGTGGAGCCACGCAGGTGGGCGAGCCATGATTTTGTGCCGTCGGGGTCAACCAGATAGTCGCCCTGAATTCTGGCGCAATCCTGTGCGACTGCGGTGCCTAGTGTAAATTTATAGCAGAACTGGCCGTTCTGAACGTTAAATTGGCCAGCCAACACCCGTTCTGCCAATTGGCGTGTTTGGTGCCAGAAATAGTAAAGCTCTATCCGGCCATCTGCCCAAGTCTGCATCACCCCATCAGATGTTTGAGCGCCGTTGGTGGCGTATTCTTTGATGGCATAAATTTTGTTGTCGAATTGAGATGGCGTCGTTTTGGTGAATGTCGACGCATTCGCGGTTGAGAATAGAGCGAAACCAAGGGCCACTAGCCAGATCAGTAAATGTCTCAAGGATATCACCGTTCCATCAGATGAGGTATTTAGGCCAACATACTGGTAGGTTTAGCATTAGCAAGTTAGCTAAACCCCGGCCGCTTTTCTGAACCCTTGTGCGTTATTGCGTTGCGGCGAGCGATTAGCGGCGTAGAGTTGTAAAAAAGGGGTACGATTCATGGTAGCTAAAACTGTTCCGGTTGATCCGTTCGATATTATTGTATTTGGGGGCACTGGTGATTTGGCGCGGCGTAAGCTGCTGCCCGGTCTGTTCCATCGCGTTGTTTCTGGGCAAATTCCTGATGAAGCCCGTATTTACGGTGCAGCACGGGGCGACCTGACGCGGGAAGCGTTTCAGGCCCATGGTCGCGCGGCCATCGAAGAGTTTGTGGATGAAAAGGACCGCCCGCAGGAGGCATTGGAAAAATTCGTCGGCCTTTTGGACTATGCCAAACTGGACGCGATGACGGGTGATGGGTTCAAAGACCTATACAAAAAGCTGAAGCCAAATGAAGGTCGGGTTCGGGCGTTCTATATGTCGGTTGCGCCGCGTTTCTTTGGCCCGATTTGTGAGCAATTGGGCAAGGCCAAACTGGTCACTGACCAGACGCGGTTGGTAGTTGAAAAACCACTGGGGCGCGATTTGCCGAGTGCGCAGGCGTTGAACAAGCAGTTGGGCGAGGCGTTTGACGAGAACCAGATTTACCGGATTGATCACTATCTGGGCAAAGAGACGGTTCAAAACCTGATGGCGCTGCGGTTTGCCAATGCTTTGTTTGAGCCGCTGTGGAATTCACACCACATCGACCATGTTCAGATTACAGCGGCTGAAAGCGTGCCGGTTGGAACGCGTGCCGGGTATTATGACACTAATGGCGCGATGCGTGACATGGTGCAGAACCACCTGTTGCAGTTGGTTTGTTTGACGGCGATGGAGCCGCCATCACGGATGGATCCTGATGCGGTTCGTGATGAAAAACTGAAAGTATTGAAGGCGTTGTCACCTGTTGTTGGTGCAGAAGTTGATGAGAATGTTGTGCGTGGGCAGTACTCTGCCGGGCGCATTGGTAAGTCTTATCTGGAAGAAGCGGGCGACCCGAACAGCAAAACTGAGTGTTTTGTTGCCATCAAGCTGGGCATTGATAACTGGCGTTGGGCTGGCACGCCGTTTTATATCCGCACGGGTAAACGGTTGCGGACGCGGATGTCTGAAATTGTGATCAAGTTTAAAGACCCGCCGCATTCAATCTTTGACGCTCAGGTTGGCGGCGTTGCTGGTAATGAGTTGGTGATCCGGTTGCAGCCTGATGAAGGCATTCAGTTACATCTGAATATCAAAGACCCCGGCCCAGGGGGAATGCGGATTACTTCGGCACCATTGGACATGAGCTTTGCCGCAGATTTGGGGCGCGATATTCGGATGCCGGATGCTTATGAGCGATTGCTGATGGATGTTGTGCGCGGTGATCAGACGTTGTTCATGCGCGGCGATGAAGTAGAGGCGGCGTGGGAATGGATGGACCCGATCATCGAAGCCTGCACCGCAGGTCGTGCTGCGCCGCAATCATATGCGCCGGGTGGTGATGGCCCGTCTGATAGTCTGATGTTGATGCATCGGGACGGACGGCGTTGGAGAGAGATCGGCGGCGTCTGAGATGGTAGATGTTGTTGAATATGATGACGGTGGCGCGCTGGCCCAAGGGTTGGCCGCTGCGGTTGCTGCTGATCTGTCGGCAGCTTTGGAAGCGCGGGGGCGGGCGACGCTGGCTGTTCCCGGTGGGTCTACGCCGGGACCGTTTCTGACGGCTTTGGCAGGAACTGGGTTGGATTGGTCGCGTATTGCGGTGTTTCCAACTGATGAGCGTTGGGCACCGCCTGATCACCCCCGGTCGAACGAGGGAATGATCAGGGCGAACCTGATGGCGGCGGGGGCGGAGCCGAATTTTCTGCCGTTTTGGCGAGAAGGGATGACGCCCGAAGCGGCGGCGCCTGTGGTGGCCGAGGCATTCGCGCCGCATTTGCCGCTGGATGTATGTGTCATGGGGATGGGCGCGGATATGCATTGCGCGTCGTTGTTTCCCGGCGGTGGTGGATTGGCCGCAGCGATGGATATGGGCACTGATGCCGTGATTGCGCCGCTGACAGCGCCCGGCGCGCCAGAACCGCGCATTACCTTGACTGCACCGCGATTGGCCGAGGCAAAATTGTACTTGCTGATCACTGGGGCAGAAAAACGGGTGGCCTTGGCCGATGCTTTGGCATCGGATGATGCACTTGCGGCACCGGCGGGCGCCGTTTTGCGGGCGGCAGAGGGGGCTTCGGTACATTGGGCACCTTGATCCGCACTCTCGTCGCTTGTTTTGCCCTATGGGGCGGGGGTGCGGCTGCGGATGTGTTGCTTGTCAATGCGCGTGTTCATACGGTTGATGAGGCGCTGCTCAAAGCTGAGGCATTGTTAATTACCGATGACGGTTTGATTGGTGCCGTGGGTAGCAGCTCTGACCTGAAGACCGCGTATCCTCTGGCTGATATTGTTGACCTTGGCGGGCGGATGGTGTTGCCGGGATTTCAGGATGCGCATCTACATGCTTTGGAAGCAGGGATGTATGAGGATTTTTGCCTGCCGCCCCAGTTTGGTGACGCCACCGATTATCGATATGCGTTGGAAGAATGCGCCGATATTGCATCGGGTGACTGGGTGCTGGGGGCAGGGGTTAATATGATTTCCCTGTTGACTGAGGTTGCTGACCCGCTGGCCTTGATCGACGCGATTATTCCGGACCGGCCAGCGTTGATTATTGACGACCTTGGCCATGGTGCCTGGGCAAACTCTGTGGCGTTGGCCCGTGCTGGTTTGGATGCGGCGGGACCAGACCCGCAGGGCGGGATGTTTGCGCCTAATCTGGCAGGTGGCGTGTCCGGTGTGGTTTTAGAGAGCTTGTCGCAGACGATGTTGGATGTGGTTTTCCCACCAACAGAAGCCAATTTGGACCGGTCGTATTTCAGCCTCGTATCGGCATTGCGGGTCTTGGCTGCCCATGGCGTTACAACTGTTTCAGATGCTGGCGGGTATTGGCCGCGTGGGCATGATGAGGTCTGGCGGATGGTTGAGGCGGATGGACTGATGACTGTTCGTGCCTCCAATGCCTTATATGTTTATCCTGACCGCCCGATGGAGCAGCAGATTGCTGAGTTGGTGGCGCGATATGATGCGCGGCCGGGGGCGCTGGTGCGGTTTGATCAGGTCAAACTTTATGTTGATGGAATTTTGAGCCAAGCAACCGGGGCGTTGAATGCACCCTATGCGGAATGGTTGGACTTGCCACCCGAGTTGGCGAGTGGGTTTGAATATTTCCGCGGTGGCGCGCTGAATGAATATGCCAGACGCCTTAGCCATGCGGGGTTTAAACTGCATATCCATACTACGGGTGATCGCGGTACGCGGTTGGCGCTGAATGCGATTGAGGGCGCGAATGCTGCGCCGGGGCCGCATCGAATAACGCATCTGTACATGATTGCGCTGGCTGATATGCCCCGGTTTGCGGCGCTGAATGTTGTGGCTGATTTTCAGATGGCCTCTGCCTCGTTAGATCGGGAGTATCGCATTTTTATGCGAGATATGATCGGGCGTAGAGAAGCATCAATGTTGCCATTGCGTGCGATGTTGAAAACCAATGCCCTGGTCACGCTATCCTCGGATTGGGATGCGGATGACCTGTCACCGCTGCACAAACTGGAAACAGTCGTGACCCATGCAGGGGTGGATTTGGAAACTGCAATACGGTTGATGACGTTGAACCCCGCGAAACTGTTGAACCATGCGGACCAAACCGGGTCTATTGTGGTTGGCAAACAGGCGGATTTGGTGGTGCTGGATAGAGATCTGTTTGTGACGCCACCGTCAGAGCTGGGTGAAGTTAGTGTCGATGCGACTTTGCTGGGTGGCAAGCCGGTTTATAACCCGGCTGGATTATTCTGATCATCGCGCCACATCATTTGGTGTGGAATGAGGAGTAGATTTATGAGCACCAATCTTGCGACCATTTGGGGTGGGCTGGCGGCTGAAGCCTCTCGATTGAAGCGGCGTAGCCTGCGGGAGCTATTCGCAGCAGATGAAAACCGGTTTGATGGTTTGTCCTTTCGAATGGACGATCTGTTGGTTGATTTATCCAAGGAAAAGCTGGACCAACAGGCGCTGTCTGCCCTGATCGGATTGGCCGAGATACGAGGTGTTGAGGCCCGGCGCGATGCCATGGTTGCCGGTGAGGCAATCAACGAAACTGAGGACCGGGCGGTTTTGCATATGGCGCTGCGTGGTGGTGCGGGTGATGCCGTCATGGTCGATGGCGCGGATGTCATGCCCGATGTGAATGAGGTTCTGGACCGGTTCCTGAGCTTTGCTGAGGCTGTACGGACGGGCGCCTATGCGCCGCCAAGTGGTGGGCGGTTTACTGATGTGGTGAATATCGGCATTGGTGGGTCTGATCTGGGCCCCGCGATGGCGTGCCGGGCGTTGAGCCCTGATGCGGATGGGCCGAACCTGCATTTCATCTCTAACGTTGATGGGGCGCATGCGGCGGATGTTTTGGCGGGGCTGAACCCGGCGACGACGATGGCGATTATCGCCTCCAAAACCTTTACCACCATTGAAACCATGACCAATGCCCGCACTGTTCGCGCTTGGCTGGCCAAAGGCGTGGATGACCCCGGTGCGCATTTGGCCGCTGTATCCACCAACCTGACCGCGACGGCAGAATTTGGCATTGCTGATGACCGGGTGTTTGGATTTTGGGATTGGGTTGGCGGGCGGTATTCTGTTTGGTCCGCGATTGGCCTGCCGGTGGCGATGGCCATTGGTGCCGATGATTTCCGTGCCTTTTTGGCGGGTGCCCGGGCAATGGATGAACATTTCCGCGCTGCGCCACTGGCTGAAAACCTGCCGGTGCTGTTGGCGCTGGCGGGTGTGTGGCGGCGCAACCTGCTTGGGTATCCGACGGTTGCGTTGATCCCCTATGATCAGCGGTTGGAGTTTTTTGCGGCCTATGTTCAGCAATTGGATATGGAGTCGAATGGCAAGCAGGCGACGCTGGATGGTGCGCCGCTGAAAGGGTCAACCGGGCCGATTATCTGGGGGGAGCCGGGAACGAATTCTCAGCATTCATTCTTTCAACTCGTGCATCAGGGGACAGACCCGATTCCGGTTGATTTCATCGTTGCAGCGGAGCCTCGTGAGGATCTTGGCGATCATCATGCATTGTTGCTGGCCAATTGCCTTGCGCAATCACGCGCGCTGGCGTTTGGCCGAACGGAAGATGAGGCGCGGGCAGAGATGGCAGCGAAAGGGTTGGATGCGGCAGAGATTAACCGACTGGCGGCGCACCGGACCTTTCCCGGTGATCGGCCATCAACCACAATCCTGCATAAGCGGATGGACCCCTATGCGCTGGGCCGCATGATTGCGCTGTTTGAGCACAAGGTATTTGTGCAGGGCGTGATCTGGGGCGTGAATTCCTATGACCAGTGGGGCGTTGAATTGGGCAAGCAATTGGCCAATGAGTTGTTGCCGGTTGTAACGGGTGAAACCGGCAGTGATGCGGTGGATGGTTCCACTGCTGGGTTGGTTGCTGCCATACGGGGGTAGGCCATTCGAAATGGCCCATTTGATCCAGACGGATAGGTGGGCTGTTTCGACCTTTGGTCGACGGTATTTTTTGAACAAAGATGGGGTGGGCTATTTGGCCTGCTCAGTAGCCCCTTGATTAGGTGATACAGACTATTTATCCCCAACCACTATGCTTATTCTTGAGAATATCATCAGTGACCGTGGGTCAAAATATGCTGTTTCGGGCGGGCCTTGCGCGTCTGAGGATGCGGCGAAGGTGTTTATCAAAGAATTGAAGCGAAAGAAGAAATTCGCCAAGGCCACCCATAATACTTGGGGGGTGATCACCGATGCTGGGCCGGTTAAGAATGATGATGGTGAGGGCGGCGCGGGGATGATTATTTTGCGGATGTTGGAAAGCGCCGCGTTGAGCAATCACATCGTGGTTGTCACGCGTTGGTATGGCGGTAAGCATTTGGGTGGCGACCGGTTTCGCCATGTTCAGGATGCTGTGCGGATTTATTTGGAAGAGATGCGGAAATAGCGCCGAAGGTTCAATAGTTTATATTTATCTCTTTGCTGTCCCGGCCTCGGGCGGGACCTCTTTTTGGCCAACCTCTCA
>JBMYPG010000067.1:0-15349 GCA_049600095.1 Pikeienuella sp.
CCCCGGGCTTGATGTTACTGATCGAAGGCGCAATCATCCGTGCCCAAATGGGTTTAGCCGACGACCCCGCTGGCGATGCCTTGGCCGCTGCTCGCGTATTGATGGATGATACAAAATGATAACAAATCACTCCCCCGATTGGTCCAAGGGAGCTGCTTGGATGAAGGGGAAAATCATCCCCCTCAACGAAGCCGCAATCGGCGTCACAGACTGGGGCGTCACCCGTTCTGACATCACCTATGACGTTGTATCCGTGAACAGTGGCGCGTTTTTTCGACTAGAGGATTATTTGGACAGGTTCCATTCCTCAATGATGGCCCTTCGGATGGATGTGGGCTTATCGCGTGACGAAATTCACGCGGCCCTATTGGCTATGGTCGCGCAATCGGGCTTGCGCGAGGCCTACTGCGCCATGGTCGCCAGTCGCGGCACACCACTCATCCCCGGCACCCGCGACCCCCGGCAATGCAGCAATCATTTTTACGCGTGGTGCGTGCCCTATGTGCACGTATTTACGCCCGATGTCGCTGAACGCGGTGCAAGGCTTCTCATCTCTCAAACCGCCACTCGTATCGGCGAAGACAGCGTAAACCCGCGCGTGAAAAACTATCATTGGGGCGACCTGACCAAAGGAGTGTTTGAGGCAAAAGACGCTGGATTTGAAAGCGCGGTACTACCGGACGAGGTCGGCAATGTGACCGAAGGTGCGGGCTTCAATATCTTCGCCATCAAGGACAACACGCTCGTTACCTCCGACCACGGTGTACTGCACGGTATCACTCGCAAAACCGTAATCGAGATTGCGGCGGCAATGGGCATGACTGTCGAAACCCGGCCCCTGCCCGCTGAAGAATTACTCAACGCCGATGAAGTACTGTTATCAACAACAGCGGGCGGTATTACGCCGGTTGCAAGGGTCAATGACCGCATATTTAGCAATGACGCTCCGGGGCCGATGACAGTCAGCATTGCTAATGCATATAAGGCGGCCCTAGTTGACCCTGCCTTTTGCACGCCCGTTCCGTATCAATGATACTGCACCAATGTTACAGGCGAAGTCACTTCGCCATCTTGCATCCTAGCGAAGAAATAGGCATTTGAGAGGTCATGAAAAAACCTGCCCTCACAATCCGCCTCGCCGCCCCTCGTGGCTTTTGCGCTGGGGTCGACCGCGCCATTCGCATCGTAGAAATGGCGATCGAAAAATGGGGTGCGCCGATCTTTGTCCGCCATGAAATCGTACACAACAAATTTGTTGTTGATGGCTTGCGAGACAAAGGTGCCGTGTTTGTAGAAACGCTGGCCGAGTGCCCCGATGACCGCCCCGTCGTTTTCTCAGCCCATGGAGTACCTAAATCTGTTCCGGCAGCCGCCGAAGCACGGGAAATGGTATTTGTTGACGCCACCTGCCCACTCGTATCCAAGGTGCATATAGAGGCGGAGCGCCATCATACGCAGGGCCTGCAAATGGTCATGATCGGCCATAACGGCCACCCAGAAACCGTGGGCACAATGGGTCAATTGCCCGACGGGGAAGTCCTGCTGGTAGAAACCGTCGAAGACGTACCCAATCTATCGCCCCGCGACCCATCAAAGCTGGCCTATATCACCCAAACAACACTCAGCGTCGACGACACCGCAGAGATTGTAGCCGCCCTTCAGGCGCGTTTCCCTGCCATTGTCGGCCCACACAAAGAAGACATATGCTATGCCACCACCAACCGACAAGAAGCGGTAAAGGCGATGGCCCCCGGCATTGATGCCCTTTTGGTAATCGGCTCGCCAAATTCATCAAACTCCAAACGGTTGGTGGAGGTTGGCCGCCGCGCTGGATGCGCCTACTCCCAATTGGCCCCCCGCGCGACCGACATTGATTGGCGCGCGTTAGAGGGCGCAACTTCCGTGGGCGTCACCGCTGGTGCATCGGCCCCCGAAGTACTGGTGAACGAAGTCATTGATGCCTTTCGTGAACGTTATGACGTTTCAGTTGAGCAAGTCGAAACAGCCGTGGAAAACGTAGAGTTCAAAGTGCCCCGTGTACTTAGGACTGCCTGATGTTATCTACACAATTCTTGATCACCGCTTTTGTCGTCGTTATCGCCCCCGGTACCGGCGTTATCTACACCTTGGCAGTGGCATTGGGCCGGGGGTCACGAGCCTCACTCTGGGCAGCACTCGGTTGCACATTCGGCATCTTTCCGCATTTGCTCGCTGCGGCATTGGGCTTGGCAGCAGTTCTCCATGCCAGCGCCCTGCTGTTTCAGATCGTCAAGTTCGCCGGAGTTGGCTATCTCATCTACTTGGCGTGGGGCATGCTCCGCAGCACCGGGGCGATGAACATCAAAGCAGAAGCAGCGGTAGAATCCGGCTGGCGCATCGCCCAACGCGGCGCGCTGATCAACATTCTAAATCCAAAATTATCAATATTCTTCCTTGCCCTACTGCCCCCGTTCCTGAGTGGCATACCAGAGCAAGCAACAACAGAAATGGCACTACTCGGTGGCGTCTTTATGGCCATGACCTTTGCGGTTTTTGCCCTATACGGCCTGTTCGCCTCTGTTACCCGCGACCGGCTGTTAGCTAGTGATCGAGCAATGAAGATCCTGAACCGAACTTTCGCGGCAGCCTTCGCAGCATTAGCCGCCCGTTTAGCTGTCGAACGTGCATAGCGTTCCACTTGACGGTGAGCCACCCTTCTGGTTCAGATTTCTCACTAAAACGATGTGAAAAGGCGCTGTTATGGCCGGTGACGATCAGACACTGAATTTCTATGATGGTGAAGCAGCCAAATATGCACCTTGGTCGGCACCAGAAACGCCATACCCTTGGCTGGAAAAATTCTTATCTCTGACGCCCCCGAATGGTCAGTTGCTAGACTTCGGTTGTGGTGGAGGTTGGGCAGCCGCGCGTATGGTTGAGGTTGGCCGCAGAGTCGATGCGATAGACGGATCGGCGGAGTTAGTAGCAGAAGCCCGCAAATTATTTGGCATTAAAGCCAAAGTCGGTCGTTTTGAAACTCTCGATGCCGTTCACCTTTACGATGGTATCTGGGCTCATTTCAGCCTGCTGCATTCAGCCAAAGCAGACATGCCCGCCCATCTCGACCGGATATTCACAGCACTAAAACCCAGCGGGCAACTTTATATCGGCTTGAAAGCAGGCGAAGGTGAAAAGCGCGATAGCCTCGGCCGCTTTTACGCTTATTATGAAGAAGCCGAATTGAAAGACCACCTGACAAATGCTGGTTTCTCAAATATCGACATGCGTTCTCGCACGGGTGAGGCATATGACGGCGGTACAGAAAACCTTTGGCACGCATTTGCGTGCCGACCAGATTAAGGCATAGCATGACAAAGTTTTTCGCATTCACCGACGGCGCTTGCTCTGGCAATCCCGGCCCCGGCGGTTGGGGTGCCCTCTTACAGGCGCGCGATGGCGATACAGTACGAAAAGAACGCGGCCTAAAGGGCGGCGCAGCAGAAACAACAAACAACAGGATGGAGCTTACCGCTGCCATCGAAGCGCTAGAGGCTCTGGGTCGCTCAACCACCATCACCGTCGTCACTGACAGCTCGTATGTCAAAGACGGCGTAACCAAATGGATCCACGGCTGGAAACGCAACGGATGGCGCACAGCCGCCAAAAAGCCAGTCAAAAACGAAGACCTCTGGAAACGCCTAGACGAAGCCCAAGCCCGCCATACAGTCGAATGGGAATGGGTAAAAGGCCACGCAGGCCATCCAGAAAACGAACGCGCAGACGAACTAGCCCGCGCAGGCATGGCACCTTTTAAGTCTTGATCCAAAATGAAATGAGCGCGACGGAAAATCCGCCGCGCTCATATAGTTCAGAAGTCCGACTGATCAGAGAAAGATGAAACCGTCTTCGATATTGTCGGTAATGCTAACCCCGCCAAAGGTGATCAAGCCACCATCATAGGACACGTTCACCTCTGCCGCATTCCCTGAGATGCTTAGCTCATCCAAGGTTAATCCGGTAAACTCGACTGAATCCTCACCCAGCGCAAAATCAACCACAAAATCAGTTCCATCGCCCGCTGCAAAGCGGAATACATCTGCACCGTTGCCACCTTGCAGATCATCATTTCCGATGCCGCCAGTCAGCGTATCGTCACCGCTGCCGCCTCGCAGGTCATCATTATCAGCACCGCCATTCATTTCATCGGCACCGCCACGACCCAAAAGCCTGTCGTCCCCGGCGCGACCAAACAACACGTCAGAACCAGCACCGCCATCAATCCGCGTATCGCCATCACCGGCATCGATTGTATCGTCGCCACCCAGGCCAGAGATGGCCACAGCACCGCCAGAAACAACAAGGTTGTCAGAAGCACCAAACCCAACAATGGTCGCAGCACCTTCTATTGCGAGGCTGCTGGTAAAGATTTCGTGCAGTTCCTGTGCAGTGAATTCAAAGCCAAATATCTGCAACAGTTCAATGTTCAGGTTTGGATTGTCGATATCAACGGCAAACTGATCCACAAGAACAATTTCGCCCGCTAAGATTAAATCATCACCATCAATCTCAGACTCCCCAATAAAGTAATCCTCAATTATCGTTTCTCTGTCCTCTGCGTCAAAATCACCAGCGTTGTCTGTTGCAGAAACATCAATTGTATCGAACCCGCGCCCCCCTTCAATTGAAAGACCGTTTTCATTTTCTGGTATGATGATAACATCATCGCCATCGCCAGCGCGCACAGTTTCATCACCATCAAGAGCGTTGAATGTATCATCAAACCGCGTGCCGGTTACGACCAAACTAGGACTCGCATCTAACGCATCTTGATCAGATTCAAATCCGATTGCCTGATCGTCGAGCGCGCGTTGGTGAATTTCTGCGACGTTCAGAGCGGTATCGGCGAAAACGATCTGTTCGATATTTGATTGAACAGACTGTAAATCATCCGACGTCGGGTCAAAAAAGCCACGTCTAAATTGATCGGCCAACACCAACTGACCATTGAAATCCTCGAACTCAGGTTCAAACGACCCGCCATCATTCCCTGGTGCATCCAACGGGTCGTCAAAGAACCTAAAGATAACCAGATCATCGCCGACAATATCAAACCTTACTTGATCGGCTGTCAGGTGACTAAGGTCCAACACATCAATCCCAGCATCACCATCAATGATCACTGGCTGGTTGCCAACAATATCTGCCGTAATTGTATCGTCGCCACTACCACCGGAGATCGTATCGCGGGTACCGCCAGCAGATAGTACTTCACCCTGATTTCCGCCAAAAATCAGGTCATTACCACCACCACCAGAAATACTGTCATCTCCAAGGCCGCCGATAATCGTGTCGGCACCACCGCCACCAATTAGCGTATCATCGCCATCTCGGCCGTTGATAAAGTCGGCACCAGAGCCACCATTAACAATATTGTCACCACTGCCCGCCAACAAAGTATCATTACCACCCGCGCCACTCAGATCTGCAGTTTCCGCGCTGCGAACTATCCCATCTAAAGGGTCAAAAATGTTACTGGCATCATAGAAGTTATCTGCGCTCGTGCCGGTTTGGCCTGTTTCAATTCGAAGTAAATCCAGCCAATCTTGCAGGTCATCTGCCGAGGCAATAAAATCGCCCAATTGAACCCCGTTTATATTGGCTCTTGGGTCGTCAAAGTCGAATTCGCCCTGATCGGTCAACGTCACACCAAACACGTTGAACGTCACGTCATCACCAGAAAACGATATATCATCGCCCAATAATTCTAAGATGAATTCAAGTTCCTCACCTTCACCAAAACCTTGAACCTCAAAATGCCCGGTCAAATCCAGTATATCAAAGCCATCTCCGCCTTGAATGACCAAACCTGACGGATTGAATGGCAAAACAAACGTATCGTCTCCATCGCCACCAATCAGCGTGTCAAAATCAGAAAAATCAACAAACACATCAGCAGTACGGGTGCCGGTAATCACCTCTGCAATTGCCGAATCCTCCACACCCACCGTATTCTGATCAGCCAATGCACGGGCACGAATGCCTGCTTCATCCAGCGTCAGGTCAGCGAACTGAATAAACTCCACTTCTCGGTCACTGGCATCCAGCTCTCTCTGCGCCTGCTTAACCAAGGTCACAACGCCCTGAGATGTCGTGATTGTGATATCATTGCCGCTAATCGCGAAAATTGCCTCATCAGAATTAAACTGGATCATCTGAACGGTATCAGACCCCCGTCGAGCATTAATTTGTACATCCCCGCCACTATAAACAATCAAGTCATCGCCATTGGTACCAAACGCCATATCAAATCTCCCATTCACAGCAGCGCGGCTGTGGATATCCACCTTTAGTTGAGTCGAAGAGGTAATGGCGTCTTGGAGCTATAAGAGAAGGCTAGTTTAATTACGCACCATCAATAACTTAGAGGAAAATATGAAATCCCCCAAAGAATACCGCTTCTACTCCACACACAAATAACTCCATTAAGGTGATCACCTTAAAATTGGTTAATAATTTGTCAATACATCTTTACGATGAATTTTTAATACGCTGATACTCCGAATTTCTTACGCCACAATATTTGATCGGAAACGTTGGCTAGGGCAGGTTTTTTTGGGTTACATTGCAAAAATCTGACGAACACCTTCGCCAGATTTCGCCGGATGGATTCGCGTTTCAACAATCCAAGTCATTCATCGAGTAGAGAGGTTCGCATGTCGCTCAGATACCTAACCGCTGCGGCGCTGATCGCCGCCGCCTCACCTGCCGCCGCTGATTATCGGCTGCATGTCCTTCACATCAACGATCTGCACAGCCGGATTGAGCCTATTACCAAGTATAACGGCACTTGCGGTGCCGAAGATGATGCCGCGGGCAAATGCTTTGGAGGTGTGGCGCGCGTAAAAACCTATTTGGATGGCCGCCAACGTGACCTTCGCACCACTGGCGCGAATGTCATTACGCTCGATGCGGGCGATCAGTTTCAGGGTAGCCTATTCTATTCGACCTATAAGGGCACTGCCGCTGCTGAATTCGCTAATCAAATGGGTTTTGACGCCATGGCCGTTGGCAACCACGAATTCGACGATGGGCCAGAAAAACTGCGCTCCTTCATCGATGCCGTCGATTTCCCAGTCATTTCCGGCAATACCTCTACCTATTCCGAACCGCTGCTAAAGGGCCGCGTCCCCGGGTATGTTATTCTCACCATCGGCGGCCAGAAAATCGGTGTTGTCTCTGTTTTGGCAACTGATACCGCCGAAACCTCCTCACCCGGCCCGAATGTCGGCTTTGGTGATGAAATCAGGTATCTGCAATCCATTGTTCCTGAGATTGAATCTCAAGGTGCGAATAAGATTATCGCACTCACACATGTTGGTCTAAATAAAGACATGGAAATCGCCACCGCCGTCCCCGGCATTGATCTTGTCGTTGGCGGCCACAGCCACACATACCTGTCGGCATCAGACCCGAAAAGAAAAGGTGCCTATCCCACATGGGTGACGAATACCGAAGGCACATTGGTGCCGGTTGTTCAGGCCTACGCTTATTCAAAATATGTCGGAGAGTTAACAGTCGATTTTGATGACGATGGCAACCTGTTGTTTGCCGAAGGGGACGCCCATCTGTTGGATGCTTCGGTTAAACCCAATGCCGCCATGGCCGCGCGCGTTGCAGAACTTGCTGCACCTATCGAAGAGCTAAAAGCGAAACTAGTTGGAGAAGTTGCCGCCGACATCGACGGCGACCGGGGAAATTGCCGCTCAAAAGAATGCACAATGGGCGTACTGGTCGCAGAGGCCGTTAAGGATAAAACCGCTGCAGACATCGTAATCGTAAACGGCGGGGGACTACGCGCTTCCATCGCCGCAGGTCAGGTGACTATGGGCGACGTTCTGACCGTTCTGCCCTTCCAAAACACGGTGGCTACCTTCAAGTTATCGGGTGCAGATGTAATCGCCGCGCTGGAAAACGGCGTCAGCCAGATCGAAGATTTGAAAGGCCGCTTCCCTCAAGTTTCCGGACTTCGCTTTGCCTTCGATCCAACCGAGGCCCCCGGGTCTCGCGTGACACAAGTTCAGGTACCCGAGGGCGATGGGTGGGCCGATATTGACCCAGACCACATCTATTCCCTGGCCTCAAACGACTACATGCGCTCGGGCGGTGACGGATATAAGATATTCGCCACCAACGGCATCGACGCCTATGACTACGGACCGGGGTTAGAGCAGGTGGTGGCTGATTACATTGCTGCAAACTCTCCCTACACACCGGGCCTTCGTGGCAACATCGTGCAGGGCGATGGATTCACAGCCGAGGCACCTGCCTCAGCACCAGCGGCCGCAACAGACAGCGGCAAGACCTACACCGTCAAACAGGGCGATAATTTCTGGGACATCGCCCGTGAACAACTTGGCGGCGGCGCACAGTGGGAAGTTTTGGCTGCGGCAAATGGCATGACCGGCGATGAGATATTACAACCCGGTATGGTGCTAAAACTGCCTTAGTGTTTGACGGATGTAAGAAAACTGTAAGGGGCCAACGGGCCCCTTACTTATTTGGACCTAGGCTAATAAAAAACTGGCTTATTCAACATCACCCATATGATGGCCAACATCGCCGTAAACGCAGGCAGCCCCAAAAGAAACCAGACCCGGTAAAGGCAAATAGCCGATTTTGGCAATTGTTCACCAGCCTCGCTAGCAGCCCTCGCCAAAAGCAATATTCGTTTCTGGATCACCAAAACCGGCAACCAACAGCTGCCCACAAAAACGTAAAGCGCAATGGACACAAGTATCCAACCCTCGGTCAGCGACCACCCCACCTCCCTCGCCAACAGAACACCAGTTATTGGCTGAGCAATGGCTGCCATCATGGTAAAAACATAGTCGGCAAGAACAACAATGCCCGCGACATGAGCAATCAAGTTTGGGTTTTGGCTGTGAAACGAATTCACCATAAAAAACGCAATCCCAGCCCCCGTGCCGATCAGAACGATGGCACCGATGACGTGCAAGAATAACAGTGCTTCGTACATTAGCGTTTATCCAACATCGGCAGTACGACCAGCGCCAGAATTGCTGCGGGAATTGTTTTGACCATTGGACCTAGGGGATCTAACCACAATTCAGGCACCCAAATTGATGCCCCGAAGCAATAGGAAATGGTTACAAGGATCATACCTAAAAGCGCAAAACGGGCCGAACGCCGCCAAATCATGCCAACACCCAAGGCGACATCAACGAATGAACCAAAACGAACTGCAATTTTGGCTGCAGTGTCACTCCACCCCGCATCGGTTAACACGGTCATAGCGGCCCCTTCTTGCCACCACCCAATTAGGCCAGCCGCGATCCAAAACAGCGACAAAACCGCAAACACCAAAGGCGCTAATAAGTAAGCATGGGCATGCCACCGGTCCTGAACCGTGGCTGGCATAGCCCGCAACGTTTGTTCCAATCCTCGACAGGGGGTGCCGCCCGCAGTCTCCCAAACCGACGGGTCGCCCGTGACACCATCAGCCAGCACTTTCATGCCGGTGGAACGCAGCGGAGAACGCCAGCCAAACCACGCCAACATATCGGCAACCCCAGCAACTAGTCGCATGGTCGAAGGCCCGGCAGAAACCATTAGTCGCCACGGGGGAAAGCCAAGCCAACCGCGCATCAATCTGGTTACATCCGACAGGCTCAACATCTCAGGTGAAACCAAGTCTGCCTCGGTTCCACTGTCAATCTGCCCCGTCGCAGCCTGAACAACAGCAGCAGCTAAATCATCCAGCGCAACGGTCTGTACCTGTGAATTACCCGCCATTTCCACGCCGACCACGGGCATGGCCGCCGCAGCGCGCAACATCGCCGAGCCACCATATGTCGCACGACCTATCACCAAGCCGGGCCGCAAAATAACCCAATCAAGCGCACTGTCACGCAAAACAGCATCGCCTTCCGCCTTTGTGCGTAGAAAGGCCGTGCTTGCATCTTGTGTAACGCCCACAGCCGAAATCTGAATGACCAGAGCCGTCTCATTTGCATTGGCAATCAATTGGCGAACCAATCCAAAGTGGATACTAGCCAAATCATCGCCGCCGCAATCCTGCAAGGCTCCAGCGGCACTCACGATCACATCAGCCCCCGAAAGCAACTCTCGCCAGTCGGGATCGCTTAGCTGAGTCAGGTCACATGTCCGCCATTGATCGGGCGACAAATACGCAACCGGTGGCGAGCGGCCAACCCGAATGGTGTCAAATCCGGCAGTCGATAGGGCTGCGGCGCAAGCTGCGCCGATAAAGCCACCTCCGCCCAGCACAATTGCACGTTTTGGCCCATCGGCAATAGGAGTCTCAGAATGCATGGTTTTATTTAGCCAGAATTGCACATCATAGCGCCATGCGGCGCGGCGCCGCCTAACCTGCGCTGGACAGTCGGGCCGCGCTAGGGCATTCAACAACTCCGCATGCCTGAGTCATTCAGTAAGATATCATATGGCCCTGACAGAAGTCTTAAATCGCAGATACGCCCCCGACCGCTGGACAGTTGGGTCTTTACTCATTGCGCTCGCGATTTTGACACCGATTGGGGCGGTGGCATGGATAGCCCTGTTCCCAAGGGAAAACATTTGGCCCCACCTCGTCAGCACAGTACTGCCAACCTATTTGGTAAACTCTTTGGCGATGATGACAATGACCGCCATCGGCGCAGTCTGCATTGGCACGGGCGCGGCTTGGCTAGTTGTCATGCGTGAATTTCCGGGGCGAAAGTTCTTTGATTGGGCCCTACTCGCCCCCCTTGCTGTTCCAGCCTATATCGGTGCCTACGCCTTGGTAGACCTTTTGGAATATGCCGGGCCGGTTCAAACATTACTCCGCGATATATTCGGCTGGTCAAACAGCCGTGACTATTGGTTCCCGGAAATTAGATCGCTCTGGTCCGCCGGGTTCGTCATGACTCTTTCGCTCTATCCCTATGTTTATTTGCTGGCCCGCGCCGCATTTCGCGAACAATCCGTTTGCGCGCTGGAGGTCAGCCGTGCGTTAGGCTGTGGACCATGGAGCAGCTTCTTCCGCGTCGCCATACCCCTCGCACGTCCGGCCATCGCTGCCGGGGCTGCGATTGTGATGATGGAAACGTTGAATGATTTCGGCGCAGTTGACTTTTTCGCCGTCCGCACGCTTACGACCGGCATATTCTCAACTTGGCTTGAAAGCTCAAATGTCGGCGGCGCTGCGCAAATCGCTTGCGTCATGTTGGTATTTGTTCTCTGCCTACTCGCGCTGGAACGCATCGGTCGGCGTGGCCAGCGTTTTCATAATATGTCCCGCCGTTACCGCCCAATCAGGCCAGAACCTCTGAGCCCAAAGGCCGCTTGGTTTGCCACCCTACTCTGCGCCATACCGCTCACCTTTGGCTTTGTCCTACCGGTTGGCGTCATTGGTTGGCATGCACTAGGTCACCTGTCTGCTTGGGCCAATCCTGAACTGTGGTCAGCAATGGCTCGCACGATTGTGCTTGCCTCAACAGCCTCTGCCGTCGCCGTTGCCGCCGGCGTGTTCCTCGCATTCGGTGCTCGCCGCGCAACCGGCCCTGCCCCGCGCTTGCTCGCTCAGGCAACAATGATTGGCTATGCTGCCCCCGGCGCAGTGCTTGCTGTCGGTGTCCTCATCCCCTTCGCAGCGCTAGATCGCACAATCCACTACGCAGCGCTTGACCTGTTCGGCACCGGTACCGGCCTGTTGCTGTCGGGCACCGCCTTCGCCATCGTTTTCGCCTATGTCGTCCGCTTTAACGCTATCGCATATGGCGCAGTAGACAGCGCCTTTGGCCGTGTCACACCGTCGATGGAGGCTGCCGCACGCACATTAGGTGAAAGCGCGGGCGGCGCGCTCCGCCGTGTCCACATCCCTATCATCTCGGGCTCTATGATCACTGCCGCAATGTTGATCTTCGTTGATGCAGTAAAAGAACTACCCGCAACCTTGATTCTACGCCCCTTCAACTTTTCTACTTTAGCCACTCATGTTTACGACTACGCCAGCCGGGAACATTTAGAGCAAGCAGCCCCCGCCGCACTCGCGATTATCCTTGTAGGATTGATCCCAGTGGCAGTTTTAATCGCAAATCTAAGAACACGACCGGGTGAGGCTGCTCATTTGTCCTGATTTCGCCCACTTTCCTGCTATTCTGCAATTCAATCATTGGATTCACTTACGGAGACCCCGATGCGCCGCATTCTGAAACTCTTCGCCGCCTTTGTGGTGGTACTGATCGTCGCCCTCATCATTGTGGTCGTTCTGCTTCCGACTGAGCGCATCGCGGCAATTGCTGTCGCCCAAGTGAAAGAGGCTACCGGCCGAGACCTCCACTTCTCAGGCGATATATCGCCAAGCTTCTATCCGGTGCTGGGCGTTCAGACAGAGGGCGTAACACTATCCAATGCAGATTGGGCCGAAGGCGAGAACATGATCTCAGCCAGCAGCGCCAAAGTCGGCGTAGAACTGATCCCCCTCCTCTCCGGTTCCGTGCGCATAACCGAGGTTCGCCTCGTTGACCCACAAATCCTGCTAGAGGTTAGCGCATCCGGTAAGAAAAACTGGGAGTTCGGCGATGGCCAGACAGCCACGACGACGACTGAAACCACCGAAAGCGACGAGGAAGGCTTCGTCAAGGAAATCAGCCTGGGCGAAACCGTTATCGAAAATGGGTCTGTCCGCTATCTCGACCGCCTCGGCGGTCAGACGATTGAACTTAAGAACATTGATGCCATCGTCGCCCTCCCTGCCCTCGATCAGGAAATGCGCATAAACGGCAAAGCGCTTTGGAACGATCAGGATACAGAACTTGCTCTAACACTCTCCACACCTGAAACCTTGATGGCGGGTGGAGAGACTTCAGTGGCTCTATCATTGGCCTCTGAACCTGTTTCTATGACGTTCTCGGGCGCATTCGCCCCTCCTGCTGATGGCGGCATGCCTGAAGCATCAGGCGAATACAGCTTCGCAGCCTCCGACCCAGCTGCAGCAATCCAATGGGCAACTGGCGGTAAAGCACCCGAAGGGCTCGTCGGTCTGTCTGATGTAAAAATAGCCGGTAAAATTGCCCTCGACTCAACGGCGCTGGCCGCAACATTGGCAGGCGGTGCAACTCGTGACGGGGAACGCGCTGCGATTGACCTGAAAGTAGACAGTGGTGCCGATTGGGCAACCGCCCGTAAATTCGCAGTCGATCTAGCAGCCGAAATCGGGTCAATGGCCAAATTCACCTATGCCGGTGAAGCAGCAGCGCCAGATGGCGCATCACCTTCAATCAATGGTAAGTATCAAATCGCAGTCAGCGACCCTGCTGGCGTTGCTAAATGGGCAACAGGTGACGGTTCAAGTCTCCAAGGGCTCAGCGACATCGCATTCGCCGGTGTTGTGTCATCCAACCAACAGGGCCTCAGTTTTACAGGTGCTGGTGGTTTGGCCCGCGATGGACGTCAGATTGACCTAGACATCAAAGCACGGGGCGGCGCTGACTGGATGGCCAAACGCGCTTTCACACTTGCGCTCAAGGCAAACTCCGCCGGGTTGATCTCGCTCGATTTCGCAGGCGATGCATCTGCACCCGCCAATGCCTCGCCTGCAATTGATGGCCATCTCTCATTGGATGCACCTGACCTGCGCAGCTTAGCAGCCTTTGCGGGCGCAGAGTTGCCCGAAATGGGGCCAGACGCACTGCGCAGCCTATCTTTCAAAGGCTCAATCAGCACTCCGTCCACCGATCAGATCAAAGTGGCCATCAGCAAGCTAACCTTTGATACAATCACTGCTAGCGGCAGCCTCAGCGCCATTATGGGTAACGTTACGACGGTGAATGCCAATCTAAACGCAGGTGACATCGACCTAACACCCTATATCACTGAAACCGACGAAGCCGGTGAAACGGGTTGGAGCAAGGAACCAATCGATCTTGCAGGCCTCGGCGCGGTGAACGGCCATTTTCAGATCAGAGCTAAATCGGTAAAGGCACCGAACCTAACACTTGGTCAAAGCGATATTGACGCTCGGCTCACCAACGGCGCACTCCGCCTTCAGATTCAGGAACTTGGCCTTTATGGTGGCGGCCTGAAGGGTGACATCCACGTCGATGGCAGAAACGGCAACGCGCTAAGCGCTGACATCTCCGCCAATACCGTTGGTCTCCTCCCTATGCTTCGTGACATGGCTGGCTTGGACATGCTCGAAGGTTTAGGCGCAACCAAGGTGAAGGTTGCAGGCAAAGGTGCCAGCATGCATGACATCATGAACAGCCTGAATGGCGCAGGGTCTTTCAGCCTGACCGAGGGCGCATTGGTTGGCTTTAACTTGGCCGGAATGGTCCGGAATGTGCAAAATGCCCTCACCGGCGGCGACAGCGGCGATGCCCGGACCGATTTTTCTGAAGTTTCAGCAACATTCGACATTAATGGCGGCGTTCTGAACAATGCAGACTTTAAATTCCTCGGCCCGCTAATCCGCATTGTCGGCGCAGGTGACATCGACCTTGGCGGCCAGGCAATGAACTTCCGCCTGACGCCAAAGGCCGTTACATCGCTAAAAGGTCAGGGTGGCGCACTTGATGCCACAGGTCTGGCGTTTCCTCTGATCATCAAAGGCCCATGGAACGATCTGTCGATTCGACCTGACCTAAAATCGGGAATCGCCGACATCCTTAAAAACCCGGAAGGCGCGGTCAAAGCGGTAGAAGATATCGTCAAAGGCGTATCAGGCGACGGCGTTGGCGGTGCCGCCAAAAAGGTGCTAGAATCAGTGACCGATGGCGGTTCGGCCAAGAAACTGCTCGAAGGCGTTACCGGCGGTGGATCTGGTGGTGACAACGGCGCAGCAGGCCAAGTTTTGGACAAAGTTCTTGGCGGCGGCGGCGATGACAAAACCAAAGATGGCGCTAAAAAGCTATTAAAAGGATTATTCGGAAATAACTGACAAAATCGCATTGCCAGGATGGAAAATGCGGGCTAAAGACGCTCGCAACGCCGGCTTAGCTCAGCTGGTAGAGCAACTGATTTGTAATCAGTGGGTCGGGAGTTCGAGTCTCTCTGGGGGCACCATTTCAGCAAATAAAACATGACAAAACCCACTATAGTTGGTGTTTGGACCATTTTTTGGGACCGCTTTTGGGACCACTTGGTCGGTTTTTGCCGTAAATCGTCAAGAAGTCACGAACACCCCACTTGCATCCAGCGATGATAGCTCCGACATTCAGAGCATGGAGCAGGACATGGCAAAACTCCCACCCTACGTCTTTCGACGACCCAATGGCTCGTATCGGTACAAGCGAAATGTGCCCAAGAAGCTGCGTCCACTGATTGGCAAAGACACACTGTATCGTCAGTT
>JBMYPG010000068.1:0-15115 GCA_049600095.1 Pikeienuella sp.
GCTGATGAATTCTTTCAGGGCATGTTTGATACAGCCCTAGAAGAAGGCGAGATTGTTACCGCCGTTTCATTCCCGATCCCTGAGGCTGCCAGCTATCAGAAATTCCTACAGCCTGCTTCGCGCTTTGCCCTTGTCGGCGTGTTCGTTGCGAAATTCGCTGATGGTGTTCGGGTTGCGGTCACTGGCGCATCAGAAACCGGCGTGTTCCGCTGGACAGAGGCAGAGCAGGTACTGTCTGCCAATTTCTCAGCCAGCGCATTGGACGGGCTTAGTGCGTCAACTGATGGTTTGATCGAAGATCTGCATGGCGATGCAGCCTATCGCGCCCATCTGATCAAAGTAATGACCAGCCGTGCTGTGAAGGCTGCTGGTTAAACTAGGCGTTTGGCCAACTAGCCCTGCGAATGCTGGGCCTATGATAGAATAGACGAAGGGCCCTGTGTTTGCGGGGCCCTTTTTTTGGAGTCAGGCCGACGGTCTCCGTTCCAATGCTCGGGTTAGAAACGATGTTATGAAGGGCCTCGCGTGTGCGGGGCCCTTTCCCACAAAGGTCGGGGGCGGTGCTGTCATTATCAGATGGTGATAAGATCGCCCGCGCGGTCGATCAGCGTAATCCGGCGAACGCCGTAGTGACCCGGTATCGTTTCGATCATGTCTAGCGGTGCCATGGTCAACGCAGTGGATAGCCCATCGGCTATGGTCGCAGTCTCGGCCTCTACCGATACCGTCGACCAAAGTGGCACCGCATCCTTGTGCAAAATGTGCCCTTGTCCGTTCACCAGCGTTCCTTGTGGGCTGGAGGTTGCGATAGCACCATTGCTGAGTGTGCGCGTGGCAAGGAGCTCGTGTTCCGGGTCACTGATGCCCAACCGCCACGGGCCGCCAAGACCGCGAAACTCGCCGATATTCACAAGCGTTCTGGCAACACCGGCCCGCTTAAGTGCGTTTGTCACCAGGTCCGTGGCAAACCCTTGCGCGATACCGTTCAGTGTCAGGGCCTGGCCTTGTGCCAATGACACTTTGCTGGAGCTGGCCGAAACACGCTCCCACCCCACAAGGTGCCTAAATAAGGCCGGATCGCGCCCCGCTGCCAGCGCCTGCCAGAACGGTTGCACGGTAGGGTCAAACAAACCATCAGTTGCACGGTGAACCGTATCAACCGAGGCCAAAAGATCCCGAAACGCCTTTGCTGGTGCGTCAAGCACCCCTTCCCGATTGAGGCGCGAAAGCGCCGACTGTGGGTCAAAAAGACTGAATTGTGTCTCGACCGCCGTCAAATGCGATTGCACTTGTGCCAGCGCCGGGACGGCTATGGGGTCAGGCCCATGAATGGTAATCTCCGCCTCGGCCCCAAGGGCAAAACCGCGCCACCGGTGCGTACGCGCCTGAGCGGGACTGGCCAAAAGGCAAGCGCCGGAAATAGCCAGAAAGCGGCGGCGGTTCACATTCATTTGGCAGCCATCCTTTGCGCGCTGCGCCGGTTACGCGTAGCCAGGATCAGCGGAACACATTGCTTAGGGTCATCGTGGATCGTCACGCAATCAAGGCATTGAAAGCACTCGGAGTATTGTATCTCGCCGGTCTTTTTGATCGCGCCATAGGCGCATTTGACCTTGCAGAGCTGACAAGGCGTACCGCATTCCCCCCGCCGGTCAATCCATTTGCGCGTACGGATCAGACCGCCGATGGCCATCACCGCACCCAGCGGGCAGACATAGCGGCAAAAGCCTTTGAAAAGAACCATGGACAGCAGCAGCAAGCCAACGGCGTAAAGCACATAATACCATTCGCGCATGAAATAGGTGGTTACTGCCGTCTTGAACGGTTCAACCTCAATAGCGGTATCCAGCGCGGCGGGCGCGCTGAACATGATCGCAACGAGTGCCGCAAGAACACCATATTTAGTCCATTTCAGACGGTCATCCCAAGCGTCAGACACAGTGATCTGCGGAATGCGCAGCGTTTTGGCGATGTGATGGGCAAATTCCTGCATCGCGCCAAATGGGCAAAGCCACCCGCAGAACAGGCCACGGCCCCACAGCACAAACCCGACGATCGTCATCCCCCAGATCGCAAGGGAGAACGGATCATAGAGCAAAAACACAAATGATCCGCCTTCCACCAATGTTCGCACAACACCCAACGGGGTAACGATGGAAAGTTGCCCCTGGCCCCACCAACCAATGAACCCGATGACAGCTGCCAGAATGCCAAGGCGGATCGGAGTGTAATGGCGATGCGCCGCAAGGCGATTCAGGCTCACCCCCAGAAGGGCAAGCAACGCCACCAGGAAAACCGCCAATATGATCAGGTCAGTCGCCCTGTTGCGCAACGCCTCCAGCCACGCTGGATCGGGCGTGATGACCACGGGCCGTTTGAAGAACCGTTCATCGGCAGCATATTGCGTGGCAAAGGTGACCGAACCGATTTGCGGCTGGAACATGCCGTGTTCTCGTGACGCCTGAATGTTCAGTGTCCACTCGGCAGTTGGGTCAAATCCGAGCCTGCGGTCAGTACGCAGGATCAGCGCAGTACCATCCTGTATGGCTTCCGGCACATCGTCATTTAGCTGCACATAGATATCAGCATCACGAAAGGCGACGGGAAAGCCGCCCTGTTCTGCGCTGATCAGATCGGGCGCAGTGTTTCGGATGAATTCATCAGTAACCAGACCATGCCGGGCGGTTTCAATGACGAGAACCGGTTCATCATTGTCTGAAATCCGCATGAAATCCTGCAATTCTTCCAGGCTTCCGGGTGTAAGAACCGCTCGCGCCACCGATTGCGGGCCGACATCCACAACCCAAAGGTCGAGATAAACGCTATCCGGATCATCCTGCGCTTCGGGGTCGTCATCCGCCCAGAGTGTGTCTGCAAATGCCGCATCAACCTCGGAATTCAGCACCCGCTTGTTGCGGACAAGTCCCTGTTCGACCAGATCGGACCATGTCAGGTCTTCGCTATAGGTTTGGTCAGGAAATGCGGGCGGGCCAGTTGCGATGCCGTTCATCTTTTCGCGCGCGACCTTCAACGTCGCGCCAAGGATGCTCTCATGAGCAATCCGCACTGAGGCCGTCGCCTTGGTAACCCCGTCAAGATAAACAAGCGCACTGCCGTCAGCACCGTCTCCATACGGTGTACCCACTACCAGACTGTCGGTGATCGAATGCCCGCGATATTGAACGAAAAACTCGTGAAATGCCGCCTCTCCCAACCCCGACACGAAGATCGGTTCGTTGTGGGAAACAAGATGTACGTTGAGAAACTGACCATCTAGGTCAAGCACCACCAGCAGGTTGATCGGTGCACCGGCAAATCCGGGCAGAGGGGCCATCGGCTCTGTTTCAAAGACATATCCGGCTTCGGCGCCCCCGGAATTCAGCAGCTGCCAAACCCCATCGTCGGTGAGCTGCTCACCCAGTTCCATGGGCGGGGCGATAAACTCTGCAATCTGCTCACGGCTCAGCGGTTCCGCAAATGCAATTGCGGAAAGCAGCAGCCAGCACGCCGCCATCGTTAAACTGGTCCACACAATCCGGGCCCTTGACATGGGGTGAACGTATGCCCGCAATTGGAACACAGATATTCGACAAAGGTATGAGGTGAGCAAAGGCAACGGACGAGTCAGCTTAGTTCGAATTTGAAACCCGCATTTGCAGACCCTGCGCCGCACCCCGGCATTCACCAAAACACTACCATGGTATCATAGACAAACCGGTCAGAATCGGGGACGGTCTGCCAGTAATCTATCTGAGGAGGACGGAAAATGGCTTGGACAAAACCAATCATCATGGAAGTTGAGTGCGGCATGGAAATCAACATGTACGGTCCCGACGGCAACGAAGATCAGGACGGCGTACTGTTCTGATAGATAAAGCGCGTGGTTGAGGCCCTGAACTTCCGCGCGCTTATTCTTGGCGCAGCCGCCGGTGGCGGCCTTCCACAATGGAACTGCGGGTGCGAAAACTGTAATCTCGCAAGAGCGAGAGACATACCCGCTCAATCACAATCATCCGTCGCTGTCACAGCGGACGGTGAAGCGTGGGCTGTTTTAAACGCCTCCCCCGATATTCGTGACCAGTTGGCAAAGTCACCGCCGCTCCACCCTACGGATGCGCGGGTCTCACCAATGAAATCGGTCTTGCTGACAAATGGCGATATCGACCATGTCGCGGGGCTGCTGACCTTGCGGGAGCAACAGCCGTTCACCCTGTTTGCGACGGCCGAAATCCTTCAGGTCATCGCCGACAACCCGATTTTCGGTGCATTGAACCCCGCCTTTGTGCGTCGGGAGGCCATCTCGCTTGATCAGTCGTTTGAACTGGTCCCCGGCCTGACAGCAACGCTGTTTGCGGTTCCGGGCAAGGTGCCTCTCTATCTCGAAGGGGAAACGGTAAAAACCGACCTCGAAGGGGAGCAGACCGTTGGCGTGCATTTGCAGGCGGGGGAGCGCGTTGCATTCTACATTCCCGGCTGCGCAGCGATGACACCGGCCTTGCGTGAGCGGCTCGAAGGTGCCGCGCTGGTGTTCTTTGACGGTACACTGTGGCGCGATGACGAGATGGTGACGGCAGGGCTGAGCCAAAAGACCGGCAAGCGCATGGGGCACATGTCGATGTCGGGCGAAGAAGGATCCATGAGCGCATTCGATGACATGACGGTTGGGCGTAAGGTCTATGTTCACATGAACAATACCAACCCCGTTTTGCGCCCCACCTCAGAAGAGCGACGCGCCGTGGAAAACGCAGGCTGGATCGTCGCCATGGATGGGATGGAGATTGCCATATGACCGCGTCACGTGAAGAATTTGAGGCCCGCCTCCGTCAGATCGGCAAAGAACGGTATCACGACAAGCACCCGTTCCACATCCTGCTGCATTCGGGGGGCTGCACACCAGATCAGGTTCGCGCGTGGGTGATCAATCGGTTCTACTATCAGGCCAGCATCCCGATGAAAGACGCCGCCTTCATGAGCCGTGTCGAAGACCCTGCCTTGCGCCGGGCATGGCGCTCGCGGATCGAGGATCATGACGGGCACAATGAAAACGAGGGCGGTATCGAACGGTGGCTGCGCCTAGCAGATGCTGTTGGCCTTGATCGTGATTATGTCGCGAGCACCGCTGGCATCCTGCCTGGCACCCGTTTCGCGGTGGATGCCTATGTGCGCTATGTCCGGGACAAGACATTGTTGGAGGCCGTTGCTGCATCGCTGACGGAACTGTTTGCACCAAAAATTCACGCTGCGCGGATTGAAGGATTGCTGGCCAATTACGAATTTGCCAATGACAGCAGCCTTTCATATTTCCGCAATCGCCTGAACGAAGCCCCGAAAGATGTGGCGTTTGGCCTGAAATGGGTTCTCGATCACGCCGATACGGCCGAAAAGCAGGATGCCGCGGCCGCCGCGCTGGTCTTCAAGACGGACGTGCTCTGGTCGCAACTTGATGCGCTACATGCGGCCTATGTGGAGCCAGCCCGATCCCCGCCGGGGGCATGGGTGCCGGGGACATATTGTCTAACGAGCCGCTCGTGACACTTGCGGCGGACAGCATACCGCAGATCCCGCGCGGGGTGCGGTTGCACCATGACAAGGTGCGTGACGGGTGGGTATTGCTTGCACCGGAACGCGCGATCAAGCTCGATGCAATCGGGCTTGCGATCCTGCGGGAGATAGACGGGGACCGCACGTTTAGCGCAATCGTTGAGCGCCTCGCGACGCAGTTCAACGCGCAACCTGAACAGATCAGCAATGATGTGAGCGAGTTTGTCACCGCCCTTGCGAACCGGCGCATTCTGGAGGTTATTTGATGACCGTCTCGCCCCCTATCGCGATGCTGGCAGAGTTGACATATCGCTGCCCCTTGTCGTGCCCCTATTGCTCCAACCCCATTGAAATGGCGCAGCGTGACCGGGAACTATCAACCGAAACCTGGCGCGATGTTTTTCAGCAAGCGGCCGATTTGGGTGTGCTGCAATTGCATTTGTCCGGCGGTGAGCCCGCGTCGCGCACTGATCTGGTTGATCTGGTGCAGGCCGCGCGGAATGCGGGCCTCTATACCAACCTGATCACATCGGCGATTGGCCTGACCGAGCGGCGGTTAAGCGCGCTGAACGATGCTGGTCTGGATCATGTGCAGCTATCGCTTCAGGGCACGAATGCGGAGATGGCTGACCATATCGGCGGCTACAAGGGCGGCTTCAAGCGCAAGATGCAGGCCGCCAACTGGATCGTTGAGGCAGGGTTTCCGCTGACGCTGAATGTCGTGCTGCACCGGCAAAATCTGCATCAGCTCCCCGATGCCATCGAGATAGCCGTCGCCATGAAAGCCCGGCGGATGGAAGTAGCAATTGTTCAGTTTCACGGCTGGGCGATGCTGAACCGCGCCGCGATGATGCCAACAAAGGCACAATCTGACGAGGCGAGCGCCATTGTCGCCGAGGCGCGCAAACGTCTGGCCGGCACCATGGTCATTGACTATGTACCCGCCGACTATCACAGCGACTATCCCAAGCGTTGCATGGGCGGGTGGGGCACAACGGGGCTGAACGTCACCCCCGACGGCACGGTTCTGCCATGTCATGCGGCGCAAACCATCAAACACCTGACATTTGATAATGTACAGGACAAGCCGCTGGCTGATATCTGGAATAACGGTGCGGCGTTCAACGCCTATCGCGGCGACGACTGGATGCGGGAACCCTGCCGGTCATGTGAGCGCAAGAAGTTCGATTTTGGCGGCTGTCGCTGTCAGGCGATGGCGATTGCCGGGGATGCGGCGGCAACCGACCCGGTGTGCATCAAATCGCCTGACCATGAAAAACTTAGAACCATGGTTTCAGAGTTCGTTGGTGATGACACCGCTGAGCTGGTTTACCGCAAGAGCCCCTAGCGTGACTGCTGTGCCGCGTTATTCAAGAAACGGCGCATTTCACCCCGGTCGATGGGTTTGGCGTTGGTTGGCAGGCTAATTTCCTCGCATTTTTCCATGATCGCAACACTGCGATGCGCCGACAGCAGGCTTGCAGGGATCGGCCCGTATTTTTCGGTTATGCTGTAAAATAGCGTTGCGCCGTCCATGTCGTTACCCAGTTCGAAATCGAGCAACAGCGCGTCAGGGATAAGGTCAATATCCGACAAAAGTTCCAGCGCCTCTGTGCCGTTCCGGGTATGGATCACTTGCCCGACCCAGCTTTCGATCAACATGGTCAGCGCGTCAGCCAGTTGGAGGTCATTTTCCACCAGAAAGACAATTAGCCCTTCTTGGTCCAGAACCTTGTCCTTGGTGCCCTCGTGGGGCTTTGCCAGCGGCGCATCAACATCGTCCCAGACCGGTAACTCCACCGAAAATCGGCTGCCACGGCCAAGCTCCGAGCAAATGTGCAACCCATGATCCAGTCGATTGCATGCCCGTTCCACAATCGCAAGCCCAAGCCCCGTCGCGCTGGTGCTTGACCCGTCGATACGCTTGAATTCTTGAAAGATGCTTTGCTGGTCCTCTTTGGCAATGCCCCGCCCGGTGTCCCAGATTTCTATACGCGCGGTTTCGCCGGTTCGGCGCACCCCACCAGAACCCTGCCATAGTCGGTATAGCGGATGGCATTGGACACGAGATTCTGAATGATCTGGCGAAAATAACCCGGATCGCTCCACACGCTCAGCGAGCTGTGCAAAATACGAAGATCGAGGCCCTTTGCCCGCGCAACCGGGGTCAGTTCGTCACGCAGCGGCGTCAGGATGGCCGAAAGGCAAAGCGGACGAATATCAAGATCGGGGGTCGGGGAATCCAGTTTTGAGATGTCGAGCAACGCCTCGATGATCTGCTCGACGCTCGCCAGCGCCTTTTCGGCCTTGTCGATCACGTTTGTCTGCTTGGGGTGCTCAGTCATGTCAGACAATGACGAATCAAACAGTTTTGCCGCCGAAAGGGGCTGCAACAAATCGTGGCTGGCGGCGGCAACAAAGCGTGTTTTCGATGCTTTAGCGCGTTCAGCCTCTGAGAGCGCAACACCAAGTTCCTTGGTTCGGGATTCAACGCGCCGCTCCAGGATTTCGTTGATTTGCGCCAAAGCCGAGGCCGCCGCCTGCTCGGCCGTGACATCAGTGAAGCTTATAACAAAACCAAGATCAGGCATCTCCTGCGCAAAAACGCTGAGGGCCTGGTTGCCCTGACGTGTCACTTCAAGGGTTATGGCCGAACGGCGGCCCGCCTGTTCAGCCCATTGGCGCAGCATCTCTGCCGTGGTCTCGCCGGAGAACTGTAACTGCCCTTCTAGCTGTTCCAGCAGCGAGACAAAGTCCTGACCCAGCGCATCCTGCCGGGCCGGCACATCAAGCAGGTAGATCATCTGCTTGTTCCAGCCAATCAGGTTGCGGTTCCGATCGAAAATGCAAACTCCCTGATTGAGATGATCGAGCGTGGCGCGCAACACCTACGCCTGATGATCACGCATCCGCTCACGTTCCTGGCGCTCCAGCCGGGTGATGTTGGCGACATCCGTTTGCAGGATGACCGTACCCCTGCGGGCGGTACGATGCTCGCCGGCCTGAAGCCAACGGTCGCGGGTTACGGTGACGTTAAAAACAACCCGGGTTTCGCGGTGCTATTCTGCCCGTTTTTTTAGCCCAGTCATTCGGCGTCATGCCCTCCGGCAGTTGCAGATAGATGCTGCGTGCAACCAGTTGCACATGTTCGCCGAAAGTCAGCCCGATGAGCCGTCACGTTTGATATCACGAAGATCACAGCAATACCGGCTGTTGAACAGGACCAGTCGGTCTTCGGTATCAAACAGTGCAAAGCCTTCGCTGATGGTCTCAATCGCTGCGGTCAGGTTGGCCCGCGCGGTTTCTGTCGCAAGGTTTGCTGCCTCAAGCTGAGAATTGGAATCCTGCAACAGATCCAATGTCCGCGCGAGGTCCTTGGTCCGTTCCTAAAACCTGTACCTCCAAAAGCGCAACTCGCTCGAACTGCGCATATGCAATGCCTGACTGGTCGTTCTTCTGTTCAACTTTCCGCATCAAGGCTTTGGCGATGGTAAGCAGCTTTTCGTTCAGGCGCTCCAACGTATCAGCGGAATTGACCAGCGACATAGGCTTACCCGCCCTTGCCATTGGTAGGCGCGTAAAGCGCAACGCCAGTCATTGTATGATTGACATGCAACGGGCCGAATTATTCACCATAGGTCGAAAAGCCGACCACCTTGTTGTCAGCGAGTATTTGCGACAGCTGGCGTGTCACTTGAACCTGTTCAGCCTCAATCCGGCGCAGAATACAATCTGCACCCAAGGATATCCAGTAGTGCCCCGGCCTCTGACAGTTCGGCCAATTCGTTTCAAGATGCGTGGAAATCCTTTCAGCCTTGGCAACGGTCAGCACCATCCCCTCATCAATGGCAGCATAAAAAACCATTTCTCCATCGGTATTTACCTGCAGGATAGGCCAGACATGATGACTGCCGCCGATCCGAACTACCACCGGATGCGCAGCAAAGGTGAACTGGTCCAGCTCATCTGGGTTCTTGCCAACAATCCGCGCATATTCAACGGCTGCCGGTTCTGCGTTGATCGACCGAACAAATTGTCGGCCCGGGTCAGCATTTGTAACAACCATTTACTCTTCGGTTGGAGTCAGATGGTCGATACTGAACACCCGCGCTTCGAGGTCGGTGCGCACAAGCGTCAGGACGGCGGCGTCCTGACGGACCACACCGTTCAGAGCAACCCATGTCTTTTCGAATGCCACACCATCACCAGTCGAGCCACCGAACAGCGGCATCTCACGCAAGGCCGGCGCAATCTCGGCTTTCAAGGTGTTTTCCTGCAAAGACAATCCATCAACCATCAGAAACGCAAAACTGTGGCCCTTGTCTCCTTAGGTTTCACGCAATGGTGACTCTGTCGATGGTGGACTGGAAGTTTTGATGGGAGATATCTTTGATTAGAATGGGTTGGCTGGCAAAATGCACTGCGGGAAACCCAACCTCAATGATCAAGTCGTTTTCATAGCTATTGTCCCCGATTTCCCCCGCTGTTGTGCAGGCAACGACATCCGTGTTTGGGAAATGATCCGCGGCGGCCGCCACGATGGCCTGAAAATCGGCTTTGGGCGAAACGAACAGCGCAAGAAATGCCAGATCTTCGTCCGGCAAAAGCGCCTTCAGGGAGGCAATGGGTTGATCCGGCACGCAAAAGCGCGTGGCGTCGATTTGTGTTTCCTGATCTGCTTGAATGGATACCGGTTTTGTGTCGTTCGAACGGTTAAAGAACGCTACACTTTTTCACCGGAAATAGTGAAGAATTTTGCATCATGCGCCACAAGCACGGCCTGTGTGCGGCTCTGCACCTCAAGCTTGCGTATGATGGCCGTTATATGGGCTTTCACCGTGGAATCGGCGATGGAAAGATCAAACGCGATTTGCTTATTCAGCTTACCCGCGCAAATCAGTTCCAGAATCCGCGATTGCTGGTTGGTTAAGGATGCCAGCCGCAAATAGCGTCATCTGCTTTCTTAACATTGGCTTCGGCAACGAAGCCCTTTGGCGTGAAAATAGTGCCCGCATTGATCTGGTCGATGGCCTCCCGAAAGACCGAGCGGTGGCTGTGTTTGGGCACAAAACCAGACGCACCGGCGGCTATTGCTCCTGTGATTATGGAATTGTCCATCATTGATGACGCAACGATGATCCGGGCCTTGGGACACTGACGCTTAAGGCGCATCAAACCGTCAAGCCCGGTAACATCGGGAAGGTTAAGGTCAAGCAAGATCAGGTCAGGCTTTGCTTCACGATCCAGCAGTTCCAGAGCAGCTTCAAGACAATCGGCGGTGTGCACAGTGGCGTATTCGGCCAGCGACTTCAGCGTTAGTTCCAACGCATCGCAAAACAGCGGATGGTCATCAACAACCATCGCAGAAAGGCTATCGGCATTTGGCCGGACATCTGCGTCGGCGGCGGAATAGGGCCTGTTCATAATCAAAAAATACCCCGAACAACGGAGATTGTCTTTGACCAAAAGGTACTAGACTAGGGCTAAAACCCGCTAAGTGTGCTGTTTGGCCCCGGCACAAAAATGCGCCCCACTTTGGGGGCGCATTCAAAGGCAAGTCAGGAACCGCTTAGTTGGAAGCGAGTTTCTGTGGCAAACGGAAGGTCCACAGCAATCCACCCTGGTTCAGGTAGTTAACTTTCTTGGCCACTTCGCCACCCCAGAGAGGAACAGCGCCGCCCCAACCTGAGATCACAGTTACGTACTGTTCACCGTCCTGCATCCAAGTGATCGGCTGACCAACGATGCCTGAACCAGTTTGGAACGACCACAGGACTTCACCCGTTTCGTCGTCAAAGGCGATGAACTCACCCTCTGGTGTGCCGGTGAAAACCAAACCGCCAGCGGTTGTCATAACGCCAGCCCAAAGCGGGCTATCGTTTTTATATTCCCACTTCAGCGCACCAGTGTCTGGGTCAATCGCTTTCAGGCTGCCGATGTGATCATCGTAGTTTGGTTTGATGGTAAAGCCTGAACCGAGGTAGGCGGCACCCTTTTTGTAGGTGATCGGCTCATTCCAGATGTCCATGCCCCATTCGTTTGAAGGTACATAGAACAGGCCGGTTTTTGGAGAATGCGCCATTGGCATCCAGTTTTTACCGCCGAGGAATGATGGTGAAGCAAAGACAACTTCGCCTTTTTTGCCATCAGCCGCTGCTGCTGGATCGCCGGGGCGGTTGCCTTCGACAAAGATTGGGCGGCCATTTTCATCAATGCCTTCGGCCCAGCTAATGTCTTTTACGAATGGTACAGCAGAGACGAATTTGCCGTCTTCGCGGTTCAGGACGTAGAAGAAACCATTGCGGTCAGCAGTGGCGAAACGTTTGTTACCTTCGCGGTCGGTATAAGCGACCACTTCGTTAACGCCGTCATAATCCCAGCCTTCACGTGGTGTGGTCTGGAAGTGCCATTTGATTTCGCCCGTTGCTGGGTCGATGCCGATGCGTGATGCAGCGTACAGGTTATCGCCTGCGTTACCTTCGACAGGCGTACCCGCGTTGCGTAAGTGGCTGTTCCATGGGGCTGGGTTACCCGCACCAAAGACCAATGTGTCGGTGTCGATGTCATATGAACCACCGAGCCAGGTTGCGCCGCCACCGGTTTTCCACATGTCACCAGGCCAGGTTGCGTTCAGCGTGCCTGTCATGGTGCTTTCTTCACCATTCAGCGTGCCCATGTGACCTTCGATCACTGGACGTGTCCAAACCAGTTTGCCGGTTTCGGCATCACGGGCCTGTACTTCGCCGACGATACCAAACTCACCGCCTGAGTTGCCGGTGATGACAAGGCCATTCACGATCAGCGGGGCGGCGGTGTAGCTGTAGCCAGCTTTGTAGTCGGCAATTTTCTTGTTCCAGACGACATCACCGGTTTTTGCGTTCAACGCGACGATGCGGGCGTCAAGCGTGCCGAAGTAGACGTTTTCGCCATAGATGGCTGCACCGCGGTTAACCACGTCACAGCAAGGCAGGATGCCTTCGGGCAGACGGGCGTCATACTGCCAAATCTCGCGGCCGGTTTTCACGTCAATCGCGTAGAGACGTGAGTAAGAACCGGTGATGTACATAACGCCGTCATGCACCAGCGGCTGCGTTTCCTGACCACGTTGTTTTTCACCGCCGAGCGAGAATGCCCAAGCAGGTGCCAAGTTTTCAACGTTATCCTTGTTCAGAACGTCAAGCGGCGAGAACCGCTGCAAATGGCGGCCCATGCCATTGGTAAGAACATCACCCGTTGTCGCGGTATCATTGGCGAGGTCAGCCTCTGTTACATCAGCGGCGGCCAACCCTGCCGTCATCACCGATGCGGCCAATCCTAAGATAAATCTCTGCATTCCGTATCCTCCCATTTTGGTACGTCAACGCCCCACACAAGCATTGGCGCAGGTCGATTGACGGTAACATCACGCAAAATTTAGCGGCGGCCAATTGCACAATGGTCGTACTACCTGTTGGCGAGGCGGTGGTTAGTCTGATGGTAAGTCGAACGCCGCAATGATGGGTCGGTTATATGGGAGAGCTTCGATGGGTAGTCGAATGAAGCATACAGCGTGCGCATACTTGCAGGCAGCGGCTCTGGTTGCCGGGGTGGCCATTGGTGGGGCGGTGTTTGGCCTTAGCAGTGCTGCCCTTGCCGGGAATGCGGTGGATGCAGAAACGCGACATGTTTATCTGCAAAATGCAGCGGGTGAGCGCATTGAAATTGCGACGCTAGCAGTAACCGCGGATGGCAAATATGATGTCAGCATGCGGGACGAAGAATTCGCGGACCACTTTCTTTCCATGCGTCCATTTAAATGTTTGGAAGGGTCAGAAAAGACATGGTGCCATGTTCCTTATCCATATGAAATTAAAAGGGATATTTCCGAGGAACTAACCGACTTAGAATATGATTTCCTGTTCCTGTGGAAAGGCAAAACCGAGTACGGGATTAATATGTGGAACGGGATTTATTTTCAGATTGAGCAGAAAAATGGCGTTCTGCATGGCACGCTGCATGAGATGGATATGGATCTTCTTTCTGCACCGCCTGATGCAGGCGTATTGCGCCCGCTTCGCGAACAGGACATTCATGAAAGCGATCCGGACAGCCATTGGCTCCCTTTGATGATCATCGAATGAAGTAAATGCAGGAAAATCCGCGCAAGCACCACGCCCTATCAGCCGCATTCTGTACAGATCGGACGCGTCCTTTGTCAGTTAGGGGGAGATCATACTGCTTCCGCTTCGTTTGGCATTTTGGGGTTCATTGCAGATAGTGGGGAATGGCCCTCCAAGTTTACCGGGCGGTTCAGATTGTTGACTTCGACGATTCCTGAGAAGTTTTGAGGATTGGGTTGGGTCTGTAGCCATTTCACCGGACGGAACACGGATTGTCACGGGGGCTGAGGACCATGCGGCGCGCGCATGTGGTCAGCAAGAGACTGGGCGGAAATTGCGGTACTGCGAAGCCATGAGGGCGGCATCTTCGTTGCGTCGTTTTTGTCTGACGGGAGGCGTATCGTCACTGGTTCAGACGATAGGACGGCGAGACTGTGGTCGTCGCCACCTGATTACGACGCGCTGTTCCGCCGCGCGACCGGGATTGCCGAGTATCTTCCACCACACTTGGTGAAGGACAAGTGCAACTACTATCAAGTTTTGAAACGGTGCGGCCAATTCAAATAGCCTATTGGGCGCTCTGTAATACCAAACGGATGATTGCTTTCAACTCGACGCACTAGCAGATTTCATACCCTCGCTCCGCCGCCGCCGCTGTAACTACTGTTTGTCTTTGCACGTGGGATCGATGAAGTCGTAGTCTCTGAGAATGCAGTTTTGTCGTTCTTCAGGCCTCGGCAGCGAGCCAAGCGAATGCCTAGATAGGCTAGGAACGTCAATTGCCGAACTTTTGCGGAAGACTTGGAAGTCCACACCGCAGACCTTGTTTGAACCCCTATGCTGCGGATCGAACGAATGGTTGCTTTCGGGGCCGCGACCGTAGCTTTTTGAACGCGCCGCGAAAGTTCGGAATAGGCCGGGAGTGCGTCTGACATAGGTCCTACCACTGATTAACGCCTGTCGTCCTAGGTATCGAGCAACATCAGATCTTATGCGGCGGCAGTCGCCAGGCAACAGCCATCAAGTCACAATTCTTTGGAAGAGTTGAAATCAGCGCGATAATTATTAGGTTTGCGCCGCGATTGAGAAATGGAGGCTTAAGCCATGTCAGAGACCCTTGAAAAAGAAACATACTCCTTTCAGACCGAAGTCGGTCAGCTTTTAGAGATTGTTGCGGGGTCGCTCTATTCCAATCGCGAGGTGTTCTTGCGGGAGCTGGTCTCGAACGCGTCTGACGCCTGTGACAAGCAGCGCTATGCAGCCCTAACAGATACGAAACTTGCCCCTTCGGGGGAATTTACAATTTCTCTTGAGAATGACGCCAAGAAAGAGACGCTCTCGATCTCAGACAATGGCATCGGCATGAACCATGCTGACCTGCTTGAGACTTTAGGCACCATCGCAAGATCCGGCACTAACGCCTTTATCAAGGCACTGACGGCGGATGATCAAGACAAGCCGGGCCTGATCGGCCA
>JBMYPG010000069.1:0-15092 GCA_049600095.1 Pikeienuella sp.
GCCGACGACGGCCACCTTCGCGACCACCGCGTGCGCCCTCTGGTGCTCCCCCGGCTGGTTTGTTGAACTTGATCCACTTGCCGCCTGATGGGTCGCTATCCAGCAGGAAGTCTGCGGCTTTGATCGCTTCCATCTCTTTCGAAGGGGTCGCTTTGGTTGAGCCGAGGCCCAACATAGGGGCGAGAATGTCCCAATCAGCACCCTCTGGGATGATCACGCCCTGCGCTGCCAATTCTTCGACTTTCGCCGCGATTTTCTTCTGCGACGCACCAATCTGTACCGGGTTCATAATTGCCGATGTCATACCCGCAGCAGCAGCCATAGGCAGGAAGGCGTTGTTGATACCGTGACGGTTTGGCAGGCCGAATGAGATGTTGGAGGCACCGCAAGTCGTATTCACGCCCAACTCTTCGCGCAGGCGACGAACCAGTGCGAAAACCTGCAAACCAGCAGTGGCCATCGCACCAACGGGCATGACCAGCGGGTCAACCACGATGTCATGGGCTGGGATGCCGAAATCAGCAGCCCGCTCAACAATCTTTTTGGCCACTTCAAAACGCACGTCAGGGTCTTCGGAAATACCCGTATCATCGTTGGAAATCGCCACAACGGGAACGTTGTATTTTTTGACCAGAGGCAGAACCATTTCCAGCCGGTCTTCTTCACCGGTGACAGAGTTCAACAGCGGGCGACCCTCTGCGGCCATAAGGCCAGCTTCCAACGCGCCGGGGACGGAGCTGTCGATGCAAAGCGGCACATCAACCAGTTCCTGAACCATGTTGACGACTTTGGTCATCAATGGTGGCTCTGTTTCGTTCGGGTTGGGGTTAGAATTGTAAACAACACCCGCGTTGATATCGAGAACAGTGGCACCGCAGGCGACCTGCTCCAGCGCGTCTTTCTGTACAGTCGAAAAATCGCCTGCTTCCAATTCAGCAGCCAGTTTTTTACGGCCGGTTGGGTTGATACGCTCGCCGATCACGCAGAACGGCTCGTCAAAGCCGATGATGGCGGTTTTGGTTTTGGACTCGACGACTGTGCGTGTCATGTCAGTGGCCTTTCAGGCTTATGCGGTTGCGGCCAGCGGGCGGGCGCTGCCAAATTCATTGGTGAACTCTGCGGATTTTTTAATACCGCCGAGGGGGAAGAAGTGCACGTGGCTGATGTTGAATTCCGGGTTCGCCGCTTTGTGCTCGGCCAATTCAGTTAACACCTGCTCTGGCGTGAATGGCAGGACCAGCTTGGTCACGTCCATCGCGCGGCGCTGCAACACGCGCAAAGATGCGCCGACACCGCAAGCGAGGGAGAATTTGATCAAGGTCTGCAATTTGGCCGGGCCAGCGACGCCGATATGAACGGGCAAGGTGATACCCTCGTTCCGCAGCTTATCAGCCCATTCGATGACGGGGGCGGCTTCGAAGCAGAATTGAGTGGCCAGCGCCATTTCAGCATCTGATTCAGTCTGGAATGCGTTTTTGCGGCGAACCGCATCCATCACATTGGTTTCTGAGCCATCGGGGTCGATGTCTTTGTTGCCCTCTGGATGGCCGCCAAAGTGCAAGCGTTTGAAACCAGCGGCGTCAAAGGCACCGGATTCGAACAACTGCATTGAATCTTCGTAATCGCCGTATGGTTTGTCGACGCCGCCAGCCAGCAGTAGGGCCTGATCAATGCCAGCCTCGCCCTGATACATGGCGATCCAGTTATCCAAGGTTGCTTTGTCTTTGATGATCCGGGCAGGGAAATGGGGCATGACCGGGAAACCTTCACCGGAAATGCGTTTCGCCGTGGCGACCATTTCTTCGATTGGTGTGCCTTCGATATGGGCGATGTAGACACGCGTGCCTGCGGGTAGGATTTCGCGGAAATCCTCAATTTTCTCGGCGGTGCGCGGCATCACCTCGATTGAAAACCCATCAAGGAAACCGGCCAATGCGTCCGATGGCGCAGCCGCAGGCTTTTTTGAGGAAAACAGGTTCAGGATCTTCGCCATAATGGACATTCCTTAGATAGAGGCGGGCCTAGGCCCGGCCGTCGTTGGCGATCAAAGTTTTAATACGTTCCAGATCGTATTCTGCATCCAAACGCGCAGCTTCGGCATCTGCGATAGCGCGATCACTGTCACCGGCTATCTCTACCGGATCAGCCTTGCGCCAATCAGCAAGATAGGCCTCATCATCCTTTGCGCCCACTTTCATGGCGCAGCGGTCGATGGCCTGCTCAAACCGTTCCGGCAACGGCTGTTTGGCCGCGCGGCGGCCTTTGCCGACGATAACCTGAGCGGGAATGTCCCGCCAGTAAACTATGATGACTTGCGCCATTGGCGATTCCTTAGAGCCTGCACTTAAAAGCCTGTAATTATCCCCCTCATCGTCCGTTCACGCGCTGTCCGCACGCATGATCCCGACTTGGCGGCGGCGCTTTGCGACACAGGTGTCGCTGGCGTTATATGCACCGCAGCACCGCGAGTCGCAATCAGTAATTGAAATGTCGGTTTTTGTCGTATAATCATGCTGCACCGCAATGAACAGAACAGAGGCGTTTCACCCCATTTGGTGACGTGCAGAAAGATTACCTATGACTGATGGCGCGCAAACGCCCCGCATTTCGTTTGAGTTTTTCCCGCCAGCGGGTGCGACCGGGGCGATGCGGCTTTGGCGCTCAGTCGAACGGCTTGCGCCACTGGCACCGGAGTTTGTGTCGGTGACCTATGGCGCGGGTGGGTCCACCCGTGATCGCACCCTTGCTGCCATTCATGCCATTCGCGACCGGGCGCGGCTGGATGTTGCTGGTCACCTGACATGTGTGGGCGCCAGCAAGGCCGAAACGCTCGCCACAGCGCGTTATTACGCCCGTAGTGGTTGCCGCCGCATTGTTGCCCTTCGTGGGGATGCACCGGCGGGTGAGGCATTCCAGCCGCACCCGGAAGGGTTTTCTGGCTCAATCGAGTTGATTGAGGCTTTGAAAGACTCGGGCGATCACCACATCACCGTTAGCGCCTATCCCGAAATCCACCCGGAGGCTGCTAATGCCGAGGCTGACGTGGCGCATTTGAAAGCCAAATTTGATGCAGGCGCGGATGACGCCATCACGCAGTTTTTCTTTGATGTGGATAGCTTTCTGCGTTTTCGTGATCGTTGTGCCGCTGCTGGTATCGAAAAACCCATCATTCCGGGTATTCTTCCTGTAGAAAACTTCAAAAAAATGAAGGGCTTTGCTGCCCGTTGTGGCGCGACTGTCCCAGCATGGATGCACGCCGCTTATGCCAATGCTGACGAAGGCGCGACGCAGACATTGTTGTCGATCTCCATCGCCTCAGAAATGTGCGATACGTTGAGAGACGAGGGCGTGGAGCAATTCCACATCTACACGCTGAACAACCCAGACATTCCCTATCAGGTCTGTCAGGCGCTGGGCGTTACGCCTCAACCGATGAGGTTAGCCGCTGCTTGTGGGTAGTTAAGCCGTCGCTCAACGTCGCCTGCCGCGTGGTTTTTCGACCTTATGGCCGCGGGGGCCGGAAATGACCGGGGTATTGTCGCGGTTTTCCTCGACCAGCTTGCGCCAGCGTTCCAGCCTGTCCGCATCCAGCGTTCCGGCGGCTACTGCTGCCTGAACGGCGCATTTTGGTTCGTTTTGGTGGGTGCAATCCCTGAATTTACACTCAGGCGCGAGTTCGGTGATTTCGGCGAATAAAACATCTAACCCGCTGTCCAGATCACTTACATGCAACGTCCGCATGCCCGGCGTATCGATTAACCAGCCCCCACCTGCGATAGGGTGCAGCGACCGCGACGTCGTCGTGTGTCGCCCCTTGTCGTCAACTTCCCGAATGCCACCGGTAAGCTGTGCCGTTTCCTCCGATTTCTCCGCCAGCGTATTCAGCAATGTGGATTTCCCAACACCGGAAGAGCCCACTAGTGCAACGGTCTGTCCCGCCCCGCACCACGGTGCCAAAACGTCTTTGGCTTGTGGTGACTTTGCGTTCAGGGCGACAACCGCCAACCCACGTTGAAGCGGGGTGGCGGCCTCTACGAACGGTGTTACATCATCCACCTTATCCATTTTGGTCAAAACGATAACCGGCGTGGTTCCTGCCTCATTCGCCAATGCCAAATATCTTTCCAGCCGCGCTTGATTGAAATCATCATTGCATGAAGTGACGATAAACAGCGTGTCTACATTGGCTGCGATTAACTGTTGATCGCGCGCGCCCTCTGTTCGGCGTTTTAGCAGCGTTTTCCGCTCCATCTTTCGAACAAGCAATCGTGTCTCCGGTTCCACCAACACCCAATCGCCAACTGCAAAGGTGTGGGTGTGCGTTCGGGGGGGTAGACGCAGTTTAACAGCATCGCCGCCTGCCTGAGCCGTCATCCGTGACCGGTGGACTGTTGCAATCCGCATCCGGGAAAGGTCTGCCTCTCCGTCCTTAAGCTGATCATCATAGAATTGCGTCCAACCGAGGGCGGCTGATGGAGTGGGGGCGGGTGTGCTGGCTTGTGACATGGCCGTCTGAATGGCCGTCACATCGGCTAAGTGCAAGTCTTTCTGGCTCTATTTGTGGAATTAGCAGGCGAAACACGCAAAAACTCCACGACTCGTCTTGGAAATCGCAGGGTAATGCGCTTGCCGCGCCGGGGCTGATTGATTAGGTCTGGACTCAATACAATGAAAGTACAGACCAATGCCTGATGGGGCGAATACAGATAAAGAAATGCGCGACATTGCGGTGGCAGGGTTGGACCTCGGCACCAATAACTGTCGTCTGCTGGTCGCCCGCCCATCGGGAAAAGCCTTTCAGGTTACTGACAGTTTTTCCCGCCCTGTCCGCTTGGGCGAGGGGATAGAGGCGTCAGGTGAATTAAGCAGCAAAGCGATGGACCGGGCGATAGAGGCCTTGGCCATCTGTGCCGACAAAGTCCGCCGGGCCGATGTTTCGGCATTTCGCGCTGTTGCCACCGCCGCTTGTCGGCAGGCGGATAATGGGCGCTTGTTCGCTGATCGGGTACAGGCAGAAACCGGCGTCACGTTAGAAATCATCGATAGCCAAGAGGAATCGCGCCTTGCCGTGTCAGGTTGCGGCCCGCTAGTGGACCCAGAAGCAGAGCATGTACTGGTGTTCGATATCGGTGGCGGTTCGACCGAATTGGTGCTGATTGATGTTTCGGATATTGCCCCCGAAAACCGGATCAAGATGGTTCAGGCCATCGGCGGCGATGGCCCGCAGGCCAAGGTGTTGAACTGGATGTCAGCCCCGGTCGGGGTGGCGACGCTTCAGGATAAATTCGCTGAGATTGTTGACCCGGCCCGGCGTTATGCCCTCATGACTTGGTATTTTGAGGAACTCATCGCTGATTTTGGCCGCCCTCCGATGGACGAAGGGCGCGAAAAGCGGTTGCAGCTTATCGGTGCATCTGGGTCTGCCACCACCATCGGGGCCAGCTATTTAGGCCTGCGCCGTTATGACCGTAGCAAAGTTGACGGCTTGTGGGTGCCTGTGCGCGCCGCCCGGCGTATTGCGCGTGAGTTGGCAAGCTTGCCCGATGCGACGCGGGCGCAGCACCCATCAATTGGTTCAGATCGAGCCCAGCTTATTGTTGCAAGCTGCGCCATCTTGACCGCCATATTAAACACCTGGCCCGCGCAAGAGGTCCGCGTTGCGGATCGTGGATTGCGCGAAGGTCTTATCTATACCCAAATTGCAGGGATGAACGGCGCATGAGCGGCAAGACATCAGGACGCGGCGCACGTGAGCTACGCACCAAGGTTAAAACAGCCAAAGGGCGGAAGCTTTCCTCAAAACTGTGGCTGGAGCGTCAGTTAAACGACCCCTATGTAGTTAAGGCGCAGCGCGAAGGGTTTCGCGGTCGTGCTGCGTTCAAGATCATGGAAATTGACGATAAATATCGTTTCCTCGTCCCCGGTGCCCGTGTCGTAGACCTCGGTTGTGCGCCCGGCGGATGGCTTCAAATTGCCGTTCCCCGCGTGAACGCACTGGGCGAGAAAAAGGGCAAGCGTGTTGGCACGGTTCTGGGCATTGATTTGCAGGAGGTTGAGCCGCTGCCCGGCACAAAACTGATGTTGCTCGACTTTATGGAAGATGATGCAGACCAGAAGGTGAAAGATGCGCTGGGCGGCCCTGCTGATGTGGTCATGTCCGATATGGCAGCTTCTTCGTCGGGTCATAAACAAACTGACCACCTGCGTATTATGGCATTATGCGAGGCTGCGGCATGGTTGGCCTTTGACGTGCTGACACCGGGTGGCACTTTCGTTGCCAAAGTATTGGCGGGCGGGGCAGAGGCGGAGTTGCAGAACGAGCTAAAGCGCCAGTTTACCAAGGTGGCATATATTAAACCGCCTTCAAGCCGCGCCGACAGCTCTGAAAAATTCGTGGTGGCGACCGGGTTCCGGGGTGTTCCTCAGGAATAGCGTTTAATCCGCCACGCGGGGCGCGGGGCCAATGGGCACCGGCCCGACGTAGGTTAAACCATCGGTAAAATGCAGCGTTGTTTTTAGCGAGTTTGGATTGCCATCCAAAAGGGCAACTAAGCCAAGGCTGAGCCGTAGTGCCTGAGCAACGTTTTGATCAATCGCTCCGCCGGTTTCAGTGGCGTCAACAACAGCCTGCCAATTTGGCGTTGTGATCGTCAAATCACCGCCCAAAAAACCGCGCGTATCGGGCGCGAGGTTACCAGCCATCGTCACTTGCAATGGCCCCCAGCCAAGTTGAGCATCCTTCAACGCAAGGTTCAATATCGGGGGAATGCCAGCGGGGGTAACTTCACTGGCTAATTCGACTTCACCTTCGGCGATGAAAGTTTGTGCCAGCGGGGGCAAGACGCCTGACGGGTCCAGATTGGCAACCAATTCAACAGGTGGGCGTAGCCCGTTTGCATCTATGCGAAATTGATAATTCGGCCCGCCATCAGGTGCGCGGCGGATGTGCTGTATCCATTCATTAACCGAAACCGCCCAACCAGAGGTGTCAGTAAAACTAGCTTGGTTGATCTCCAGCGAGGCCCGATCGAATGTGCCGCCACTGGTGCCGACGCTCGCCCGCATCAGTTCTGTCTTTAAAACGCCATCCAGCGACGGTGTTTTTAATGTTTGTGTTTGCGGCCAGGTAATGATCGCCTTTTCGGGGTCATAGGCCAGTTGATATAGGGTCAAATGCGGTGCAGACCAAACCCACCCAGCCATTGGGTCGCTGAGGGTTATGTTCGACATATTGGCGTCGACCCGATTGGGAAAGCCGCTAACACCAATCTCCGCGCTCGCCAACCACCCGTCAGCCCGGCGTGCGCTCATCCAGTCGAGCAGTGCCCGTTCCTGAGCGGAGGCGGCAATCCACCACCAAGCGCACCAACCGCCAACGGCGGTGATCAGGACGATGATTAAGATTTTGAACCGCATTTGCGTCACCTGTCTGGCGAAATCATCGTGACACTCATATAAGCGCCCCCATGACTGATATTAAGAATGATCTTTGGGTGTTCGGCTACGGCTCTTTAATGTGGAAGCCGGGCTTTGACTATGTCGAACGTCGCCGCGCCCGCCTGCCGGGGTATGTGCGCCGGTTTTGTCTGGACAGCATCACCTATCGCGGCACGCCAGAGGCACCGGGGCTGGTGTTGGCATTGGATGAAGAACCAAATGGATATTGCGAGGGTGTCGCCTTTCGCGTGGCTGCCGATGTTCGAGAAGAAACCCATGCCTATCTGAGAGCACGTGAGCTGATCACCTATTCCTACCTCGAAAAATTCTTACCCCTGTCGATTGAGGGAGAGGTAGAGGCCCCCGGTCTTTGTTATGTAATGGACCGCAGCCATGTGCAGTATCATGGTGGGTTATCATTGGAGCAACAGGCGGAGGTGATCGCCACCGCTGTTGGCCCGGCAGGCAGCAATGCCGAATATCTGATGAATACTGTGGAGCAACTTAAGCAGTTGGGCGTTCATGATGCCGATATGGCTCATATCGCTGATCTGGTCAGCGCCCGATCATAAGGCGATATCCGCTTATCTATTCTATGATGAGTGTTTTGTTTGGGGTGGCGTGCTCAGCAGAAATTGCTGAGCAACTTATTCTGAAATCGTAACTTCAAATCATTCTAAATATTCGGGTACCAGAAACTGGCATAATCAGGCCGACTTGCGCTCAGTTTTATTGCACAGGGTCGTTTGGTAGAAGTCTTTTGAAAAAACCAACCCAGCAGGGTCGATCAGTTTGGCTAAAAGGTCTTCGGTCACATTTTGCTTTTGTGACGGCTGTATCAATATTGTTACATTGTCTTTCTCATGGTCGTCCATGTTCCCATCTCCGGTTTCCAATTATGGCGAGGAGTGCGGTCCGTCGCCACAAATGGCATCGCCCAGAATCGGCGTTAATGGAAGTGAAAAAACCCTTAAAATGTGCATAAGTGCATGAGTTTTTTGTAATAATTTGATTAAATTGTGTAACTCTACAAGCAGGCTAGGTACGAATGCACAGGGCATTCATGCCTTGTTCTCGCCACTTTCTGCAGAGTTTAAGGCAGGAGGCGTCGTCATGGCGGAAAGATCATCCGCAACTCGGTTCAGCTCATCTAGCTCATCCAAAAGCCGATTTAGACGGTCGGTGCCAAAGGTTGCCTCTAACTGTCGATAGATGTTTTCTGAGTTTGGCGCGACACGTTTGAACATCGCCATGCCTTCGTCGGTTAGCGTTATGACTTGCCGACGCGCATCTTCAGGTGACGGGCCACGGCTGATCAGCCCGCGCGATTGCAGCGCGGGTAACATGCGAGACATTGATGGCGGCAACACCGCGCATCTTTCGGCCAGATCGGTGGCGTCATGTGCGCCACCCTCTGCCAATGCGCGGATAACCCGCCACTGCGGCAGGCTCAGGTTCTCGCTGTCCACATAGGGTTTGAACAACCGCATGGTGGATTCCCGCGCCCGCAAAAGCGAGATGGGGAGGCTTTGCCTAAACCCGCGCAGCTTGCTCATGGTGCGACGATGGGCTGTGCCTTCAGGTCAGGCGCACGTGGTTCTAGCCCTTCAAAGGTTGAGCCATGTTCAAACCAACTTTTCGGCGCTGCGGCCCCCCATAGCGTCTGACGCTGAGGATCTTTCAGGTCCCAATGCAGAGGTTCATGATCGGGGTCGATTGTCTGATAATCAGAGCAATAAATCTCAATCCGGTGGCCGTCAGGATCCATGATATAAAGAAAGAAAGCGTTAGAAATACCATGACGCCCCGGTCCGCGTTCAATATTGGCGACGTAGCCGGTGGTGGACATCAGGTCGAGCAAGTCGATAATGTTCATTGGGTTCGGCACCCAGAACGCAGTGTGATGCAAACGGGGGCCAAGGCCATTGGTGAAGGCCATATCATGCACGCCGCCTTTACGGTGCATCCAAGCGGCCCAAAGGCTGCCGGTTTCTGCATCCTGCGTGTATTCAGTCGTGCGGAAGCCCATGGCGTTATAGAAAGCTACGCTTTCATCGACGTTGGGTGAGAAACAGTTGAAATGGTCAATCCGCAACGGTTTCACGCCGCGATACATCGCGTATTTCTGGTGGATGGACGGAAGACGGTCCATCTGCCGGTAGAATTCTAAAGGGACGCCATGGCAGTCAGAGGTCGCCAGAGTACGACCTTGATGTGGGCGCTCTACCCAAGAAACGGCGCGACCCTGCGATTGGAACCAGTCGGCGGCTCGGTCTAGGTCTGATTCATCCCAGACTTTGAATGATAACCCTTGTACTGAAGCTTTGTCAGACTGCCGAAGAACGATGCAGTGATGGCCTCGTTCTTCCATCGCGCGCATATAGATGCAATCATCGCTTTCCGCCGTGACGACAAGGCCCAGCGTGTCAGACCAAAAGGCCCGTGATGCCTGTAGGTCAGTGACGTCAAAAACAACATGGCTTAGGCGAACGACGTTAAAAGGTGGGTTCAATACTGGTTGTGGTAAAGCCATCATCGCCTCCTCAGGCACCGAGTTTTGGAATGTTATGTTCGCCGATGGCGAAACCGATATGTTTTTGTTCCATATAGAACTCAAACGACCAATCGCCGCCGTCCCGGCCAATGCCGCTGGCTTTGACGCCGCCGAATGGAGTTGGCAGGTGGCGCACATTTTCTGAATTTACCCAGATCATACCAGCCTCTAACTGACCCGTGATCCGCATCGCGCGGGTGATGTCTTGGGTCCAGACGTATGCAGTCAGGCCGTATTGAACGCCGTTGGCAATTTCTAACGCATCCGCCTCATCCTCAAATGGAATGGCGGTAAGTACCGGGCCAAAGATTTCTTCTTGCGCGATCCGCATGTCTGGTTTGGCACCGGTGAATAGGGTAGGGCGTACATAACAACCATTGCCCTCCAACACTTTGCCGCCTGCCGCGATGGTTGCGCCATCTTCGCCAGCAATGCGGAAAAAGGATGCCACTTTGTCCAGATGCACCGGGTGGATCAGCGGGCCGATTTCGGTGGTTGGGTCCAGCGGGTGGCCAACCTTGATGCGTTCCACTCGTTCAGCCAGTTTTGCAACAAACCCATCATGAATGCTGGATTGAACCAACAAGCGAGAAGAGGACGTGCAGCGTTCGCCGTTCAGCGAATAAATCATGAAGATTGCAGCATCCAACGCCCGGTCCAGATTGGCATCGTCAAAGACAATTACTGGGTTTTTGCCGCCCAGTTCAAAGTGCACACGCTTCAGCGTATCTGCGCCCTGCTTCATGATCATCGAGCCGGTGGAAGATTCACCAACAAAGGCAATTGCCTTAATGTCAGGATGTTCAGTCAGCGCCTTGCCAGCGTCTTCGCCAAACCCATTCACGAGATTCCAAACACCGGGGGGAAGGCCTGCTTCCTCTGCAATCTCCAGCAATATCCGCGCGGTGATGGGGGAAAACTCGGCAGGCTTATGAACAACCGTGCAACCAGCGGCCAGCGCTGGCGCGATTTTCCACGTGCTCAGCATGAAGGGCGTATTCCATGGTGTGATCACACCAACCGGGCCAATCGGGGTCCGAGTTGTTACGTTCATCAGGGTTGGGGATGGCAGCGACTGCCCATCCCGTGCCGCCTCTGCCTTATCGCCAAAGAACCGGAAATTTTCGGCCCCGCGCAGCGCAGCCTTTGACATAAAGCGCAACGCCTGGCCGGTGTCTAAGCATTCCAGAAACGCTATTTCCTCGGCCCGCGCGACGATACCATCGGCAATGCGATGCAAAATCGCTTTGCGTTCCTTGCCCGGCATGTCCCGCCATGCAGGAAAGGCCGCTTTGGCCGCCGCCGCCGCCCGGTCAATGTCCGCCGCATTCCCTTTGGCGATATTGCACAAAGTGCCACCATCAACGGGAGAGATGTTTTCAAACACTCCACCACCACCGGGTACATCAATGCCACCAATGCGGTTCAGAACACCGCCGTCGCGGAACCTGGCCAAATACCCTTCGGCCTTAGAGATATTGTTGTCCAAGTCGCTCATTTGGTCCCCACTACGTCTTTGACTTTGTTATGCCGCTTGATCGACAGATCAGCATTCAGCTCACCCATATCGAAGCTAAGCGCCAAGGGCCGGGTCATGTCGCTAAAAAATGCTTCGGCGGCGCTATAGACAGCCTCTGCCACCCGTTTTTGTGTAGCGATATCGCGGCCTGCGCCAAGCCACAGGAACATATGGAGGAAATCATAGTCGCCTTCATCCGCAATCACACAAATATCGGCCTTGTGACCACGCACGCGAATGCCAGCAAAGGGAAACACACCGGTTTCATCCATCACATCACGCATCCGACGCGCGAATGCGGTTAGATCAACGGCATCTTCCAACCCCGAAGAATATTCAAAACTCAGATGCGGCATGGAACCTCGCTGGCAAGAATAATTATTAACGGGTTAAGTTATAAGTGAACAGGTTAAGTATAGTCAAGTTATAAGAAACAAGGGGTTAAACCTGATGATATATCGGCGGTTGGCAATGTGACGAAGATCAGGATTCAAACGTTTTCGTCGTTATTGGGCTTGCGTGATTGCCGTGACTGGCATTGTTTGTGCCTGAAGCATGCTTGGGCGCTTGTTGCCCGGTAGAGGGTGAAGAAGGCGGGAGATCAGGATGACCGAGAACAGAATTAAGCAACGGCTCGCCAATGGCGATGTGACCTATGGCATCTTTCTGGGCCTTGCGAACGCACTGGCATCAGAGGTTTCTGCGCCCGCCGGGTTTGATTGGCTGCTGATTGATGGTGAGCATGCACCGAACGATGTGCAGACGATAAAATCGCAAATGGACGCTTTGACTCGGCATTCTGACGATGTGTTTGTTCGTATTCGGGACCGCGACCCATCCCACCTGAAACATCTGCTCGACATTGGCGTGCGAAACTTCCTTGCGCCCGTGGTCGATACGGCAGAGCAGGCGCAGGCCTTGGTTGATGCATCACGCTATCCACCCGAAGGCGTTCGTGGTGTTGGTGCGCTGGGGGCACGGGCAACAAACTTTGGGCGAAACCCCGGCTATCTGAAAGAAGCAAATAAAGGCATTTGCATGATCGTGCAGATTGAAACGCGCCTTGGTCTGTCAAATATGGATGAGATTTTGGCGATTGATGGCGTTGACGGAATCTTTTTCGGCCCATCCGATTTATCTGCCGATTTTGGGTATATCGGGCAAGGCGGCCATCCTGAGGTAAAGGCGGCGGTTATCGATGGCTGTAAGCGCGGGCGTAAGGCAGGCAAGGCCGTAGGGGTCATGACGCTGGATGATACGCTTATCGCTGACTATCGTGATGCAGGTGCCAATTTCTTGTCTATCGGGTTGGACACAAACCTTTTGGCCAAGGCCGTAGATGCACTTGCCCAAAAATGGATTGTCCGTGAATAAACGTATTTTGCTGACCTAATGATCGTCACATAGGCGCCATTATATGATGCAAACTATAGGTCGGTAACAACGAAACTAACTGGCGTAAGGCGGTTTGGGAGTGATAGTCGTTCGCGTAGCTTCATGGGGTGAGTATTTGTGATGCCCCGCCAGAAGTGGCAAATAAGGTCAACGTTGGCAGAAGTCGCCGCAGCAGCGGCGGCGGCTGAAGCGTTCTGTACAAAAGTTGGTGCAGACAAAAGCCAATCATTACGCATTGGCCTTGCCTTAGATGAGCTTGCTTCGAACGCATTGATGCATGGGGCAGTAAAGGAAGGCGCGCCAATCATTACAGCAGAGGTTTGGGATGATGAGGATACTCTCCACCTGTGTATTGATGCCGAGGGCCCCCGGTTTGACCCGCGTAATCAACCGGATAACTCGGGCGATGATTTTTCCATCGGTGGCAGGGGACTGACCCTAGTTTTCGCATTTGCGGATAGCCTTAGCTATAAGCGAGATGGTCAACGTAACATCACCAACTTCTCTGTTCTTAAACATGGTTCAGATGACGAATAGGTGATGCGGCAATTGGCAGATTACGGCCAAAAAACTACAACTTTGTGATCATGAACAAGCGGAGCACTCGGATATGGTGACGCAAATTGATCATAAGTTTACCCAATACATAAGTTTACCAAGCTCCTGATCTATTGAAGCACGGCCCATTTATTGTAAGAGTTGACGTTGAGGGGACCATCTAAGACGAAAATCGCGAGATGGTGAGTGATGCATATGGCGAGAAAACCAAAGTATTCTATTGAAATTCGGGTTTATGCCGATATTTCAGTCGTTTGCTGTAAAGATACCCATTATCATTCAGACTGCATTACAGCTTTAGGAGCTGTACTTAGCGAAGCGGAAAAGCAGGCCTCCAGTGGCTTGGTCATCGTTGACCTGACCGATGTTGTTCTGTTTTCCAGCGCCGCGCTAAGGGCTTTGCGCGCAACGCATCTTTCGCTGAAAAAACGTGACGGTCGAATTGTGGCGGCAGGTGGTGGTGAATTGGCGCTAAGCGTCCTGAAATTCGCCCCGTTTATAGAACATTTTGTTACTTTAGACGAAGCGCTTGCAAAACTATCTGTACCGGCGATGCAAGCATTCAAGGGGAGCAATTAGTCTTATGAACCATAATTTTTTCTTTACTGGCGCGATCGCCGTTTCTGTATTTGCGGCATTGACTGCTGGGCCTGCATTGGCAGGGACAGCGCAAACCTTGTGCCAGATTGAAGTCGATGAAGCAGAGATAAAACAACCAGCGCGGCGTCCGGATACCGTTGCCTTTATCAAGCGGTCCGAGGGGCAAGTGGCTGTGTTCCGACGTGGCGGAGATAAAGTAGAGGAAATGCCTGCCTCAATCGGAATGGAGCTTCATTCCTTTGACGCCGTTGTAGCCGGCGAAGATGGTGCTTTTGACCTTATTTTCACCGATAATTCGACGGTAACGGCAATCGCAAATACGTGCCTAGAGATTTCTGAGTATGCCTATAAACCGGCACAGAAAGAAGGCGAGTTTCGCATGCGTCTAGGCCGCGGTGTTGTTTCGGTAACAGCTGGCGAGGTAGCAAAATTCAAGGGGGACACGATGAGCATAAAGGTGCGCAACGATACGAACCTTGCCGTCACCGGTACGCGCATGGTTATTCGGGCGAAATAACATGATCAGCAAGAAAATTATCACAACATTCTGCGGTGTCGGCCTACTGGCATCATGTGCAACTCCGGAGTTGCCGAAGTACTGGAGCGCGCCCGAGCATCGGAGCTATATCGGTGTAGAGGCCGATGATAGTTGGTGTGTCCACATGGCCAATTTGCGAGAGCATCTTGATGGCAATGGCGAACGGCCCAGCGATGAAGCACGCAAAGCCGCCCTTGTCGAAGTTCGCGCCGAAGCTGTTGAGCACTATAATGGCGATCCATATTGGGCGCTGCGAAAGGGACTTGCTTGCGAGTATGTGCAAGGGGCTGAAGAAGAGATAATCGAGATTGATTGGGATTCTGGTCATGAATTCCTTGAATATTCTTTGCTGGCAATAAACAACGAAGCACCTGAAAGCGGCCTTGGCCCCATCGTTCCGGTCTTTGATCATTTGTACGGAGACCCCGCAGCCTCGCTAGAGCCTGTTGATCTTAGTAACAATGCCTACTGCGATGCCCTTTCGACATCCG
>JBMYPG010000070.1:0-15015 GCA_049600095.1 Pikeienuella sp.
GAAGAGCAGCGTCGTGCCGCCGAAGAAACGCTTACCCTGCTGGCCGCTGCCGAAGCGGCACGGGATAAGCTGGATCTGAGCCTTATTGCGGAAACCTCGGAACGGGACAAAGAAAAAGCCCTGTTGGCTTCTGCGCAAAACCTGTTGGATGAACAACAGTCACGCATTTCGGTACAAGACAAGAATCTGGCCCTGTTGAATGCTCAGGCTGTTGAACTGCGCAATCAATTGGCTGCGCTATCTGCCCAATTGGATGCATCGGAAGCTAAGGATCAAAGGCAACAGATTCAGATTGCCAACCTCGGCGCTCGATTAAACTCTGCACTAGCGCGCGAGCTTCAAATCAAAGCCAAAGAAGCAGAGCGGTTGAAGAAAGAACGCAACGATCTGGCGACATATCGGTCGGAATTTTTTGGTGAAATGCGCAAGGCACTTGGTGATCGTCAGGACATTCGCATCGTCGGCGACCGGTTCGTATTCCAGTCAGAAGTTTTGTTCCCCCCCGGTTCGGCACTGCTTGGGTCAGCCGGGCGGGTAGAATTGTCCCGTCTTGGGGATGCGATACGCGATGTATCTTTGCGAATCCCACCGCAGATTGACTGGATTTTGGTTGTTGAGGGTCACACCGACAATATCCCAGTATCCGGTGGTGGCAGATATCGTGACAATTGGGAACTGAGTCAGGCGCGCGCGCTTAGCGTTGTGCGTTTTCTGGCTGAGTTCCGGGGGTTGGCCCCTGAACGGCTTGCTGCTTTGGGCTATGGTGAATATCAACCGATAGATTTTACGAATAGCGTTTCTGCCCGCGCCCGCAACCGGCGCATTGAGGTAAAATTCACCGAACGCCCACCGCGTGGGCAACCCGCGAGCGCCGCCGAATGAACTTGGGGCTTTGGCTGGATCGCATGGCACGGGCCGGGGGCGATAGGCCGGCCCTGTTCAGTGGGTTAGAATTGGTTGCGACCTATGGCGAATTTCATACTCAAGTCGCTGTTGTAGCTTTTGCATTACAGGAACGGGGGGTAAAACCGGGGGATCGCGTTGCGATTTTCATGAAGAACCAACCCGAATATCTGGTGGCCCTTTATGGGGCTTGGTATGCGGGTGCTGCTGTTGCGCCGATTAATGCCAAACTTCATGTGAAAGAGGCCGCCTGGATTATCAGTGATGCCGATGCGAGCCTCGTTTTTGCTTCACCCGATCTGGCCGTTGACCTTGCGCCTTTGTTGTCTTGTCCGACAGTAACGCCTGCTAATACCGAATTTGCTGAAATGATCGGCGGACAGGTAATCGATGCGCCGATGGAGCGTGACCCCGATGATCTGGCTTGGTTATTTTATACCTCTGGCACGACAGGCCGCCCCAAAGGCGTGCGCATCACCCATGGAATGCTGAGTGCGATGTCGCTGGCATATGCGGTAGATGTGGATCAACCATCTGGCGACGATGCTGTTATCTATGCCGCCCCGATGAGCCATGCGGCAGGTATTTATGCGCCGCTGCACGTATTGGTGGGCGCGCGACACATCCATCCTGAAAGCGGGGGTTTTGACCCAGCCGAGATTTTGGAACTGTCTAGCAAGGCTGGCCCTGTTTCAATGTTCATGGCCCCTACGATGGTTCGCCGTTTTACGGATATTGCCAAAGCATTGGACGATGTGGGGAAAGGTTTGCGGACCATCGTTTACGCCGGTGGTCCGATGTATCTGGCCGATATTGTTGAGGCAGGCGACCATTTCGGGCCCAAGTTTGCGCAAATCTATGGGCAGGGTGAATGCCCTATGGGTATTACAGCGCTATCGCGAGGAGAGGTTGCTGAACGTGAACACCCTCGGTGGAAAGAACGGCTTAGTTCCGTCGGGCGGGCGGCGACCGTTTCAGAAGTCAGGGTTGCCGATGAAAATGGCATGACCCTGCCGCCTGATACGGTCGGTGAAATTATGGTCAAGGGCCCGGTTGTCATGCCCGGTTATTGGAACAATGAGGCGGCAACGGAGAAGGCGCTGAAAAACGGCTGGCTGTTAACTGGTGATATGGGACGTATGGATGTTGACGGTTATCTGACTTTGATCGACCGATCCAAAGACCTAATCATTTCTGGCGGTTCCAACATCTATCCACGAGAGGTGGAGGAAGCGTTGCTGCTGCACCCTGATGTTCATGAAGCATCGGTCATTGGCAGGCCGTCGACGGAATGGGGTGAGGATGTTGTGGCCTTTGTGGTCCCCGCACCCGGTTCATCCCCGGATCAAGCGGCGTTGGATGCGCATTGTCTGGCCGAAATTGCCCGGTTCAAACGGCCTAAGGAATATGTCTTTGTCGAGGAATTGCCCAAAAATAACTATGGCAAGGTTCTAAAGACGGAGCTTAGGTTTCGCCTAAAGCCGACTTAGATTAGAATTGGTGCCTAAAAAAGGGGCAACCTATTAACCGTACTCGTAATTTTGAGGAAAATTTCAATGTTGTTTTCTATACGTTCTATTTTCTTCGTCTGTATCGGCTGGCTTTTAACAGCGTGTGCGCAACCTGTAGATCCCGGCGTTACAAAGCTGACACAGCTAGCGACTGTACCGCAGATCGAGTTTTCAGAATTCGCGGTTGGTGACTACGTTGTCTTTGAACAATCTGATATTGGGCTCTTGAGGTTTACGGTGACCAAGATTGAGAACGGCCTTTACACATTCGAAGGCCGCGTGGGAGGTGACGGTTCTGGACCATTGTATTATCGCGTAATCGACACGATTGATGGCAAGAGAACCAGTTTAACGACAAAAGGTGGAACTGTGATTTACGAGCCGCATGGTTGTTTCCGCACCCTCGGCAGTTGCACTTATACTGCGGTAGAAGTCAAAACAGGTATCCGGCGCGAATTTACGGTTGAGGGTGAGATCAAAGGCAATCGCTATTTTTGGCGTCGTTATCACCACGGTATAAAGGTTGCCTACGGTTCGAATGAATTTGAAACGGCCTTCGGGCTTCCTGTAGAATATGAACTCACTAGTGGAAGCCGCAGAAGTGGTCGATTAGTCAAGATTGAGCGTGCCGCCGATCTCAGTAGCGGTTCCTAGTCGACTAAACCGCTGGGCCTTCCTCACAATTCAATGAACGTCTGTCGCGGTTGATCATGCGCAGGGTCAGGCGGTCTTCGGCGTTTTGGTCTGTGCTTTCTGCGCGCATACCTTCGCCTTCGGAATACAGATGCCAGCATGATGGGCGCTGTCCTTTATACAAAAAGCAAATCTGATTGTCCGCCTCGTACCATTCGCCCCACTGGCACCCGCTGTTTCGGGATCGCCAGACTGTGCGACCATTGCCCAAATATTGCTCGGCCCCAAAATAAGCACCGCTGTCATCCTCAAAATACAGGGTCCAACCGGTGCTTAGGTCGTCGAATTGGTCGCCGCCCATTGGCTCTTCGGCAATCAAGGGTGTTGCAACGGCAAATGAAAGTGCAATTCCAGCTAACAGTCTCATCGAGATAACCTTTACCTATTCATACTCATTTGCCGCGTCGCTTCTGCTGCAACAATACCAGCAGAAACTGCGATGTTAAGGCTTCGTCCGCCGCCCGGCATAGGAATTAGGATACGCGCATCCGCTGCTGCATGCACTTCTTCTGGCGCTCCTGCGCTTTCTCGGCCCAACAATAGCGTATCATCGGGGTGGAATTCTATGTCCCAGCACGGCACCGCCGCTTTAGTTGTAAGCAGAATAAGCCGCCCACCGGGTCTTTGGCTTAAAAACTGTTCCCAGTTTGGATGGGCAGTCATATCAGCGTCGGCGGCATAATCCATCGCAGCCTTTTTCACGGCTTTTGTTGAAAACGGAAACCCGCAGGGTTCAATCACATCAAGCGGCATGCCAAAGCAGACAGAGATTCGCATCAGTGCGCCAAGGTTTTGAGGGATATCCGGCTGAAAGGCAGCGATTCTCATGTAGTTTCCCTTATTTATGGCCAGATGCGTCGCCCTGTCCGCTGGACCCTGCGGCGATACAGATGTAAGCGTCCGCCCTGATGGCATAACTGCCACAAGGAACGACGCCAATAGCCAAATCACTGGCTTAGCAGAGGGAGAGACCGTGTCCGATAATCATGGTACCCGCCGCGATTTTCTATATGTCGCGACTGGCGCCGCCTTCGCCGTAGGCGCAGGCGCCGCCGTCTGGCCGTTAATCGACCAGATGAACCCCAGCAAAGATGTGCTGGCGCTGGCTTCGATCGACGTTGATATTTCTGGTGTAGAGCCAGGAACACAGATCACCGTCAAATGGCTGGGTAAACCAGTTTTCATTCGCCGTCGTACGGCGAAAGAGATCGAAGAAGCCCGTGCAGCATCGCTGGACGAGCTGAAAGACGGCTCAGCCCGTAACGAAAATGCCGCTGGCGCAGATGCCGCCGATGAAAATCGGTCCATCGACGAAGCTGGCGAATGGCTGGTTATGATGGGTGTTTGTACCCATCTTGGCTGTGTGCCTTTGGGTGACGCAGGCGACTTTGGCGGCTGGTTCTGCCCGTGCCACGGTTCGCACTACGACACTGCTGGCCGCATCCGTAAAGGTCCTGCGCCTGAGAACCTTCCGGTTCCGCCAGCGACCTTTATCGACGCTGACACCATCAAGCTGGGCTGAGGAGAGCAAAGATGAGCGGAATTCCTCATGAGCCTTACGAGCCGAAAACCGGTATCGAAAAATGGCTGCACGCGCGTTTGCCAATCGTAGGTCTGATTCACTCGACCCTAACGATCCCAACGCCGAAAAACCTGAACTGGATGTGGATCTGGGGTATCATCCTCACGGTCTGTCTGGTTCTACAGATTGCCACCGGTATTGTTCTGGTGATGCATTACACCCCGCATGTTGATCAGGCCTTCGCCAGCGTTGTCCACATCGACCGCGACGTGTTCGGCGGTTCGCGCCTGCGCGACCTGCACATGAACGGCGCTGCGCTGTTCTTTTTTGCTGTCTACATGCACATCTTCCGTGGTCTTTATTATGGTTCATATAAAGCCCCACGCGAAATCACATGGATCATTGGTGTTCTGATCTTTGTTGCCATGATGGCAACTGCGTTCATGGGCTATGTGCTGCCATGGGGTCAGATGTCATTCTGGGGCGCGACTGTTATTACCGGCCTGTTCGGTGCTTTGCCGCTGATCGGTGAGCCAATTCAGGCCTGGTTGCTGGGCGGCCCTGCGGTGGACAACGCCACATTGAACCGCTTCTTCTCGCTTCATTATCTGCTGCCATTCGTGATCGTCGGCCTTGTTGCCGTTCACATCTGGGCTTTCCACACCACGGGTAACAACAACCCAACCGGTGTTGAGGTTCGTCGCGGCTCAATCGATGAAGTCAAGAAAGACACTGTTCCATTCTGGCCATTCTACGTCATCAAAGACGTTTATGCGCTGATGGTCGTTCTGTTGGTCTTTGGTGTGTTCGTATTCTACATGCCAGATTATCTGGGCCACCCGGACAACTATATCGAAGCAGACCCACTGGTAACACCTGCACATATCGTTCCTGAATGGTACTTCCTGCCATTCTACGCGATCCTGCGTGCGATCACCTTCGACATCTGGTTCATTCCTGCGAAACTTGCTGGCGTGTTGCTGATGTTCGGCTCAATCGCTGTCATGGCGTTGGTTCCTTGGTTGGACACTAGCCGCGTAACATCCGGTCGTTTCCGTCCGCTGTTCCGCTGGGGTTATCTGGTTTTGGTTATCGACTTCATCCTGTTGATGTGGTGCGGCAGCCAGCCAGCCGAAGGTATGGTTCCGTTGCTGTCATTGCTCGGTACGATCATCTGGTTCGGTTACTTCTTGGTGTTCCTGCCTGTTTTGGGCATCATCGAAAAACCACTGCCACAACCTGCTACAATCGAGGCTGATTTCGACGCGCACTACCCGCCGAAATCTGACGCCTCGGCTGCGGAATGATTGGGCGAGGGAGAAAGAACATGAAAAAACTTCTCATCATCGCTGCATCAATTGCAGGTATGTCTTTCGCTGGTTCAGCCCTTGCGGCTGGCGGTGCGGGTCATGTTGAGGACGTAGCCTTCGCGCATGAAGGTCCGTTCGGCAAATATGACGAAGCACAGCTTCAGCGTGGTTTTCAGGTGTACCTGGAGGTTTGCTCTGGCTGTCATGGTTTGAAATACGTTTCATTCCGCGAGTTGGCAGCCCCTGGTGGCCCGAACTTCCCTGAGAACATGGCTAAGGCCGTAGCTAAGGAATACGAAGTTGAGAATGAGGACGGCGATCTTGTCCCGGCTTCTCTCTCAGACAAATTTCCGGCCAACACCGACGCTGGCGCACCTGACTTGTCCTTGATGGCCAAGGCACGCGCCGGTTTCCATGGTCCATCTGGCACAGGTATCAGCCAGTTGGTTAACGGCATGGGCGGCCCGGAGTACATCTACTCTGTCCTGACTGGTTATAACCACCACGACAAAGAAGAAGCCGGTGCCACCTTGTACGGCAACGACACGTTTGCTGGCGGCTACATCTCAATGGCACCGCCGTTGGAAGATGGATCAGTTGAGTATGCCGAAGGTCAGCCAGAAGCGACTTTGGAGCAGATGTCTGAGGATGTTGCTCATTTCCTGATGTGGACTGCTGAGCCAGACCTGAACGATCGCAAAGGCGATGGTTTCAAATATCTTGGCTTCATCCTGTTCCTGACGGTTCTGATGTACCTGACCAACAAGAAAATCTGGGCACCGATTAAGCGCAGAGCTTAATCTTAACGGCTTAGAAAATTGAAACGCCCGCTGATCAGACGATCAGCGGGCGTTTTCTTTTTTGGGGGCCTGAAGTTTAAAGGGGTTGGCTAAGTTACAACTAAGGCCTTTATCCGCTCGTTCGCTTCAGCATGCTCCTGCTTTGCCAACGCTGCCGCGCCATCAATCACGATGACATCACGCTCAACCTTTTTGGCGCAGCCATTTGCGATCAAATGATTGCTGAGTGCGTCGACATTGGGGGGCGGGGCCAGCAATCCGTTGTTCCCACCAGTTTCCAACCAACGACGAACTGGTCCACCGCCTAGTTTACGTATGTATGCAAGCCACCTTGCGTCAGGTGGAGTCACGACTGTTACCGGGCTCCCCGTCATAATGGCGTCGGACATGACAGAAGCACTGTCGCCAGTAACCAAACAAGCCTTCGCCTGAGCCATCCACGCCTGATATTGCCCGGTCTGGCCGGTACGCCATAGATTTACCTCAGCGGCCTCTGGTAGCGCGTCAGCAAGCGCCAGAGCGGCCATAGCCGGTGTTCTTGGCGAAGTGGCTACCTTTAGGGGCGCTTTAAGCGACAAGGCCAAATCTGTAGCCCGCTGTGCGAAAGCCTGCGCCAGTTCCGGCGTGACCTTACATGTCCAGCTATCACCGCCCAAAACGGCAAACACTGCGTCTCGTCCATTCGGCTCTGTCTTTGGTGGCTCAGACAATGGCAGGCTCATCCGCAGTACATTTGGTGCGGAAGGTAACCCATATTGTGGTGTTGTCAGGATCAGGTCGAACCAATCTAAGGGCGCGCGAGGTCGCCCGAGCCTTAGTAGACGTGACTTTCCACCAGATTGCTGTTTGATCCACATTGCAGCGGCGACAGACCGGCGCCCTGCACCAACAACCAGATCCGGCCAGGGTTCAGATAGGCCGGTTGAACTGGTCAGTGATCTTAGTGAGGGGCCCAACATGGCGTTCGGCAACTCACGCCACAGATTGAACCTTAAATCCTTGGTATAAATCGACCCACCAGCAGCCTTTGCTGCAACTAAAACCTGAGAATCATCGCCAACACGACCGGTAGTCAGTGCCCAAACGATGGGCCCCTTTTTGTCTACTTCGGCTGCGTCGGCTGACATCAGTGTACTCTGCGTGGTCGAAGGACCAGCACCCTCCACATAATGAATATTCGATGGAGAAAAATCATACCCTGACGCGCCGCAATGGCCCCCCCTGCCCCCACTAATCCAAATTGCTCAATAAACAGAAATAGCATTCCGCAGAACAGAATCGTGGAAATGACGGCAGAAAACAGCAATGCACGCTCTTTGCGGATTGTTAGCATAGCCGGCTCAAGGGCAAAGCCCAACGCCATCAGCGCTGAGCCCACACCCATGGCAACTAATAACGGAGCGGCGACAACAGCCTCTTTCGCAAAGACCAATAACACCCACTCGCTGGCGAAAACCAAAAACAGGCAGAATGCTCCAAGGATGCCTGAGGAGATGAGCAACATGCGCCATAGTAGTTTGCTGATCGCCCTGCGGTCGCCCTTAGCCTCTAGCCACGCGAATTCGGGGAATACGACGGGGCCGAGTAACGAGCTGAAACGGCTGAGCGATTCTGTAAGCTGTTTGACCACACCGAATAGACCGGCAGCCGATGGGCCAAGCATGCCGCCAACGACCAACACCGTGGCATGCATTAAGATTGTTTCCATCAGTGAGGTCAGGTTCATTACTACGACAAAACGCCAAATGTTAGGAAACCCTTTACTAAGCTTTGACCAACGGCCCCAAAGGCGCGGTGATAGCTTTCGGGCATGCGCCTCGGACAATGCAACATACCAGATGTAGGTACCGGAAACGACGGAGCCAGCCGCCCAAGCCAGGATAAGTGCCTCGTACCCTAGGCCTGCAAAAAAGATAAAGACCACGCCAATAAATCGAACGATTGCGTTTAACGCGTGCTGCCGAACCAATACGCCGAAACGGTCAAACAGGCGGAGCATGCCGGTAGCAGTTGCTGCCGTGATGAATGGGATGGTCAGTGCGAACCAGATTGCGAACCCCGCAACAGCATCTGTCCAACCCAGCCACGGGGCAGCATAGGGGGCGGCAAGCATCGCTAGCCCAACTGAGATTGCCAGCCCCAGCATATCCAGCCGTAGTGTGAAACCGATCAGGCGGCGGAAATCATCATTCCGCCCGGCCTGCAAAGCATCTGCACCAAATTTGGTAACTGCGGCCCACGACTGGAATTTCAGCAATCCCGAAATCAGACGCACATAAGCCTGCAACAGAATGATAACGCCGAAACCTTCCAGCCCCACAGCCCGAACCGCCAGAATGGAGGAGCCTAGGTTCAATAGACCAAAGGCAACGCGACCACCGAACAGCATGCCCGCGTTACGTCCAATACGGCGGAAAATGGCACGCATACCACCGCCACCAGTGGCAGGCTCATTTGGTGAACTGTTGTTTTGGGTCATACCCTGCGGGCTTTCTTATTGGCCTTGCGACGCCGCGTCCGTCTAGCGCGCGGCAGTCTCAGTTGTTATATGTGCAGGTAATCACCCCGCAAGGGCATTTTCGCCACTAAATAGTCGGCGAATTGATTTGCTGAGAAGAGGCACCTCATGGCCAGAACCGTTTTTATTCACACCAATGACCAACAAATGGTTGGCGCCATCGTTGCGCGCCATTCGTTGAAGCGTATGTCAGCCAACCCAGAGGCGTTTGACGTAAAGATCGCACGGCGTGAGGATTATAGTGTCTTCAATGAGTTTGAAGGCAAGAAATTCCTGCGCGCTGGCGGCTGGCGCACATGGCGGAATGACGATTTACAGAGCTTTACACCTGTGCGTTTCACCCCGCCCGAGGAGATGGGTTATCAGGGCCGCGCCATCGTCATCGACCCCGATGTTTTTGCCGTCGGTGATGTGAACGAATTGTTTGAGCGTGACATGCAGGGCAAAGCTGTTTGCGCCCGCCCGCGCCCCGGTCACAATGGCCGCGATGATTACATGGCAACCAGTGTCATGCTGATGGATTGTGCCAAGCTAACCCATTGGAACATGCGCCAGCAGTTCGAAAAAATGTTTGCCGGAGAGTTGGATTATGCCGACTGGATTATCCTGGCGACTGAGCCAAAGGGGTCTGTTGGTAATCTTGAGGAAATCTGGAACCACTTTGACAAAGTGACGACCGAGACTCGCCTGTTGCACAATACCAAGCGCCGCACACAGCCTTGGAAAACCGGCTTGCCGATTGATTATACCAACCGTGTTCCGCTGATTGGTAAGTTTCTGCCTGAATCCGGCATTCGCTTGCCCGGGAAATACAAGCAGCATCCTGACCTGCGCCAGGAACAGTTTTTCTTTAGCCTGTTGCAGGAATGCTTTGACAGTGGACAGGTGTCAGAGGCTGACTTGAAGCGCGAGATGGCCGCGAACCATGTTCGACATGATGCGATGAAAATGATGAAATCTGCGCCTGCGCTAGACACGGTGATTGCTCAGTTCGCAGCTTAGATCGTCTATCCATCGTAAAAATTAAAAATGGGGCTCGTGAGCCCCATTTTTGTGCTCGTTTCGCTGAACGTGAGCGGCTTCTAATCAACCGTCAATTTTTGGACCTGTACCACCGTGAATTTCGGTGGTTTTGCCGGTTAGGTTTTTCATATCACAGCCAACCCGCCATTTAATATGTGGATGCCGGTGGCCAACGATCGCCATCTGGTCACGCCACCAAGCAGCGGATTGCACGGTTGTATGCGCGTTACGGCCATCTGGCAGCGTTTTAATCGCCGGGTAGCAAGCCGCAACGACAAAGACAAAACTGTCGGCGCGGGCAAACATTTGATCCAGAACCCAGGCAACATCGAAAGGTGCCAAATGTTCAACGACATCCGTTGAGATAACGCCGCCAACGCGGTCATCGCCAATCTCTGAAAAATGGCTCACGCCCGGATCATAACAGCGTACGGTGACACCCGGCCATTTATCGCTTTTGCGCCATGGGCTGAGGTCGTCTTCATCTTCTAAGCGCTGGTACCCTTCGGCTTTGCCCGACCCATAGTCCAGCATCATGGTTGCGCCGGTTTCATCCAGCAGGGCCCGCACAGGTTCAACATGATGTTTTAGTCGAGTACCGGGAAAATAATCTTCATCATGCATTTGCTGATAAAGGCCAATCAACTCTCCAAACTCTCGGGTTGGAGCGTCTTTGGTGAACATCAGATACCCGGCAGCATTTGCGCTATCTTCCAATGCTTGCCACTGCGCAACGCGCGGCGTGGCAGCATTAACGGCTGTCCCAACCGGGCCGGCCCACGCTGCCGCGTCTACGCGGCCAGCACCTTCGGTTAATGCTACATCACCGCGTTGATGCCAGATCGCCGGAACAGAATCGCCCGTCAGATCAGCCAGCCCAGTGGTCGCAGCATCGAATAGGGACGCTGGGTCGGTAGCGAAGATCATGGTCGCATCACAATAAATCGCGCGACCAGCGCCGCCTTCGCAATTACTGACCGATTTTGCATATCCCTGATAGCCGGTGCGCCAGCCGGAACGATCAATGCCTTTTAGATTCGCCATCAGATGGACGCGATAACACCGCGCGGGGTCACGCACTTGCATCAGTGACCACACCAGTACGCGTGTTGCCCGTGCAAGGTCGGGTGCGGTGCCAACAAAAATCTCTACCGCCCGACCTTCGCCGGGCAATTCGATGATTTCCGGTGCTGTGGTCGCGGCCTCGCCCAGTGGGTCTTCGAACAACCGCAGACGCGATAGTTTGCGCCCTACCCAGCTTTTCTGACGTTTACCCTTCATAGCGTGCGCCCTTTGATTCAGGTTTCGCCCATCCTATGAGTGAATCTGTTGAAAGGATCAACCCACTCGCCATTGCATTTGATCCAGAATTGCACCAGATAGAAGCGTCTTATTGACCCAAACAAAGGCTCGCATCGTGACCAACGCTGTTCTTCTGAGCGCCGGGCAAGGCCGCAGGCTGAGCCCCCTTACCGACGACCGCCCAAAATGCACCATTCAGATTGGCGATAAAGCGCTGGTTGAATGGCAAATACGTGCTTTGTTGGCCAACGGTATTGAAGACATTAGCATTGTCACCGGCTTTCGCGCAGACATGATCAAGCAGGTGTTGGATGATGCCAATCTGCCAATCAATATCCGCTATATCTATAACCCGTTCTATAGTGTTGCTGACAATATCGGGTCTTGCTGGATGGCGCGTGACCATTTGGGTTCAGATAGTCTGCTGATCAATGGCGATACGTTGATTGACCCGCGCATCATTGCACGCGTGCTTGAACGCGCGCCAGTCGGTGAAGGTGCGCCAATCAATGTCACGATGGATCGCAAAGGCGATTATGACAGTGATGACATGAAAGTCCGTCTTAACGGCAACCAACTAACGGACATTGGAAAAACGCTGACGGCACCGATTGATGGTGAATCAATTGGCATGTTGCGGTTCCGCGACGAAGGCGGCGCAATGTTCGTGAATACGTTGGAAGACATTCTATCTGACGTAACAGCATTGAAGCTTTGGTATTTATCGATCATCGACCGGATTGCCAAAACAGGCAAGGTAGGCTTTGTTGATATCGATGGCTTGCCATGGGCTGAAGTTGATTTCCCTCAGGATTTGGACGTTGCAGCTGCTCAGGTTGCCAGCTTCCAATTCCCTTAGGTCACTGAACAGCCTGCCTTAGGCGTATTCTGTCGCAATGGCAGCATAAATCACCGTCGTCGCAACCAATACGAACCCATGCCAGATTGCGTTGTGATAGGCCAGCCGTGTCCACAGGTGAAAACCGATTCCAATCATGTAGAGCGCACCGCCGGTGAATAAGAGGATCGCAGTATCGTAGCTGATACTGGCCAGTAGTTCTGACAGGAACGGCGCAGCGGCCCAACCGATGCCTACATAAAGGAATAGCGACAGAACCTCGTGCCGGTGGGATAGCACCATTTTCATGCCAAGGCCGGACAGTGCAGCAACCCAAACACCAATGAGCAATCGCCGACCGCCGCCGCCCATGGAAAGCGCGGCAAAGGGTGTATAAACGCCCGCGATTTTCAGATAGATAGCGGAATGATCCAATCGACGGAATAGAGCCTTTATCGGGCGCTTGCGTGAGGTGAGGTTGTAGACCGCTGAGGCGAAGAACATCGCCAGTAGGGTCACCACATAGATTGAAACCGCAATAATGGCGATTGTTTCGCCCTCTAAGGCCACATACCAGATCAAAATTGGCCCTGCGATTGTCGAAAACATGATACCGGCGAGATGAACCGCCCTATCGGCCTTAACTTCGGATTTGCTGTAATTTGGATAACTCATGCTATTTAGGTAGTGCTACACTGCCCCATCGGAAAGGGCAGCGCACGCCAGCGTGTGTCCCGCGTGTGCCTTGTGTCAAATCAAGTGATTTTTGTCGCGTTACGCGCCCCAGGTGGCCTTGAGTACCCCAACCCAGTTCTTCCAGGCCAGCTTTTCGATCAGTTCTTCACCAAATCCATGGCTGCGCATTGCATCCAGTAAAACCGGCAGCCCAGCGCAATCTTTGATCGCCTCAGGGATGGTCGCTCCATCAAAATCAGAGCCAATTGCAACGCCGTCTTCGCCCAATATTCCAATCATGTGATCCAAATGAGTCAACATTTCGGACAGCGGTGTGTCAGAGACCATGCGACCATCACTGCGTAGCATAGCAGTGGCGAAGTTGAGGCCGACAAGGCCCTTACTTTCGGCTATCGCCTCTAACTGTTTGTCTGTCAGGTTCCGGCTATGGGGCGTAATGGCATGGGCGTTTGAATGGGTTGCGACCAACGGTGCATTGGAAAGGCGGGCAACATCCCAAAAACCTGCTTCGTTCAGATGACTCAGGTCAATCATGATGCCGAGCCGATTACACTTGGCCACAAGCTTTTCGCCCTGCTTGGTCAAGCCGCCGCCAATATCGGGGCCGGCAGGAAAGGCAAATGGAACGCCTTCGCCAAAGATCGTATCCCTGCTCCACACCGGGCCTATTGAGCGAAGGCCTGCGCGGTAGAAGACGTCGAGCGCATGCAGATCACGATCAATTGCCTCTGCCCCCTCCATATGGAAAATCGCGGCCATTTTGCCTGTCGTAAGGCATTCCTCGATCACCGCAGTGCTGGTGCAAACGGTCAGCGCCCCCTTGTCCTCCATTTTGTGTAGGATGGCCATCTGGGCCATGGCGATCTTTGCACCACGGGTCCAGGAGACGGACTCGTCTTTCTTAAGATGGTACTCGGATTTTTGCATCTCCTGTAACATCGCCTCGAAATCCACGTCGGCAGATGGGACATAGACTGCAAAGAACCCACCACCAAACCCACCCTCTTTTGCGCGGGGGAGATCTATGTGGCCTTCGGTTGAGCCTTTGACGAAATGCTTGACCTCTCTCAGCCCTCCAGCCTCGTGCAACCGAGTCAAAACGTCATTATGGCCATCAAAAATGGGGGGATTGGGCATATTAGGTTCCTTTCGCGACCGTCGAGGCCAGAACTATGGCACCACAAGACCGTGCGGCGCACCACAAAGCAACCGCAAGAGCCAATTGACTTAGCCCATCCGAGGTAAGGGCGCATTGAACCCAGCATATTACAACTGCTGCCAGTGTGTTAGAAGGTTGCAGGCCTTTCTACAGGCCATGAGGTGTATGATGTCGGTTATCAGCTTGCCCAGCGGACAGCCATCCGCTACCAAATGCCTGAAAACCCTGCTAAAAATCCACCTTCACCACGCGCCGGACCCGATTTTAAAGCGTTTAGCACGGCCCCTATTCCGATTGCGCTTCCTTCTATTGAAGCCGCTCTTTAGAATAACACAATGCCTAAAATCATGTCGGTTGGCAGGGCTTTTGGCTCCAAAAGTCGCCAAAGCCAAGAGAGAACCTGGCTAATCTGGTTAGTTTGCCTATGCGGCGTGTTCCCTGTGATGCAAGCGGCCCGCCATGAGCGCCTTTTGTGGTTCTGTAGCAAACTTTTTGATTGCCTGCAGGGCAGTTATCAGCGGGCGCAATTATGCTGCTAGGGCCGCAAACTGCTTGAAGGGTGACACGTCGCTTTGACCGAGCTGGCCCTTGCGGATCAGGTGTGCGGCCTCGATCCCAGCTAGCGTTGCCGCCGCTGAATGGAAGGCTTTGAAGCCAAGCATTGGCCGCGTGATCCGTTTGATAGACCGATGGTCCACTGCCCGGCAGGGGTTTGCTTGTAAACCATGAGAGGGATGTTC
>JBMYPG010000071.1:0-14987 GCA_049600095.1 Pikeienuella sp.
CGACCCGGCGCTGCGGGAAAAGGCGTTTTTCTTTAACCAGCCGCGCCGGTTCTATGAAAGTTATCAGGAACGGTTCCCTGATAGTTGGAGCGCGGTAAGCTGGGAATACGCTGCCATCCTCGACATCTGGCATGCTGCTGTTGAAAAAGCAGGCGATGCCTCCCCCATCTCAGTGCTGGCGGCGATGAAACAGATGGGAGAGGTCAGCCATGCATTTGGCCCAGCAGAATGGTGGGGAGAGGACGTATTCGGCATATCAAACGCCCTGATCGGCGATTGGCCGGTGGTATCGATCCAAAATGGAAAAGCTCGGATCGTAGAATTCGGCTCGGTCCCTGCATGGCTGCGCGCCAATGGCGAAGCGTTGAAGTCAGAGATGGCAGAGTTGGGCCAGCTATGGCGCCAAAGGTTCGAAAGCCGAGGCGGCGCACCGGAACTGGGCGCGCGGGCGGTGGAGTAGGTGGGTAAAATATAACGCCCGCTTCAGAAGCCGATGAGCGCGAGATCAAGCGCATTACCGATCTCAACGTCATGCATCCGAAGATTACCTATAGGTTTTCGCAATGCCGAAAGCTGCACCGCCGCCATGAACTGCGTGACCATTAAATGCGGTTCCTCCGCGATGTCGAACACAGGGTTAAGGCGTTTCGCCATACTTGGTGCCGTTCGCGATGGTAAGAGTGGAACGACAATTCGAGTGCTCAGATTATCCAGAACGTCGGCCTGAACATCCAACAAATAGCCGGTTCCATTTGGATTGGCATAAACGTCAAAGCGCGCCATCAGAACAGCCGGTATTTTTCCAATGGCAAACCATTCTCTTCTACCCAGTCGTTGGAGCTACTCAATGCATCCGCATTTTCCAACTTCCACGCCGTGGCCTTTGCTTCTTGTACTGCTTGACGAAGGCCAGATTCAGCCGCTTGAGACAAATTAACGCCAAATGTTCGAGCGTCTTGGACCAGATCCTGATCTAATGACAAGTTGGTCGGTTTTTTGAAAGAGGTAGGCATTTGGTTTCCCCATGGCTCATGCGCAGGTATTATGCGCATAAAAATGATGAAAATACTACCTTTTCCTCACCCATCCTGCAAAATCAGCTTCTGCTCATCGGTCAGATGCAGCTTGATGTACTCAACCGCTGTTTCAATATCCCGCGCTGCAATCGCATTGAACAGGGCGTTATAACGGCGTTGGTAATCCTGTATCCTGCGGGGCGTCAGGTGGCGGCGGAGGAGTGCGGCGCGGAAGTTTTGTTTTCCAGCCTCTATCGTCAGCTCATAGCATGAAGCGAGCAGGGCATTGCCCGCGCCCGATGCGATTTGGCGATAAAACGCTTCTTCGCACTTAATAAACGTAGTTGCATCTGTCTGTACGTTTTCCAACTCCGACAGGGTAACTCCCAGCGCTTCGATCTGGCGGGGGCTCATGTTGATGACGGCCAAGCGCACAATCTCTGGCTCCAGCACGCTGCGCACCACCAGATGCTCCAGCGGGCTGGTGTCTGCACCCACTTGATTATCGCCGCCGCCATTTTCGGGGCGAGATTGAAACGTGACATAACTGCCGCTGCCAGCACGGCGGACGATCACGCCCCGCCCTTCCAGCACATCCAACGCCTCACGCACCGTGTTGCGCGCCACACCCAGTTCAGATGCCAAAGTGCGTTCCGATGGCAGGCGGCTGTCCGCCGGATATTCCTCGGTTTGAATCCGGGCAAATATCCGGTCAATGACGATCTGCACCGTCGCGCCGACTGAGGCATGCTGGTTCATTCTGTATCCTCGTTATTCACGCAGCAGGCATCAACGTTTCGGCCAGCTTTGCCCAATAAGAGCAACCAACAGGAATCAACTCATCATTAAAGTCGTACTCAGGGTGGTGCAGCGCTGCGGTATCGCCATTGCCAACAAAGATAAAGGCACCGGGGCGGGCGTTTAGCATGAATGAAAAATCCTCGCTGCCCATCACTGGCGGCTGATCACGTTCGACGCGATCTTCGCCCACAATGGCGGCGGCAACGTCAGCGGCCTTTTGGGTCTGTTCAGCATGGTTGACCGTTGCGGGGTAATCGCGGTGGTAATCAACGGTTGCGGTTGCGCCCATGGCGGTTGCGATGTTCTCGACAATTGCCCTGATCCGTTCTTCGGCCAGATCCTGTGCCTCAGGCGTATAGCTGCGTACTGTGCCCTTCAGTTTGGCATTTTCTGGAATGACGTTGAACGCATCGCCTTCGGTATTAAAGGTTGTGATAGACACGACCAGCGTATCAATCGGGTCCAAGTTCCGGCTGACGATGCTTTGCAGCGCCAGCATGATATGCGCACCAACCAAAGTCGTATCGACCGTAGTATGAGGCATCGCAGCATGGCCGCCTTTGCCGGTGATGTTAATTTCCAGCTTGTCAGCCGCCGCCATATAAGGACCGGGACGAATGGCGAAATCTCCGACAGCAGCGCCCGGCATATTATGCATGCCGTATACTTCCTGAACGCCAAAGCGTTCCATCATCCCGTCATCAACCATTTCCTTACCGCCGCCGCCGCCTTCTTCGGCGGGTTGGAAAATCACGACAACTTCGCCGTCAAAGTTGCGTGTCTCTGCTAGATACTGCGCTGCACCCAACAACATTGCCGTGTGACCATCATGACCACATGCATGCATTTTACCCTCAACGGTGGAGGTGTGCTCAACGCCAGAGGCTTCTATGATCGGCAGCGCGTCCATATCCGCCCGCATGCCAATAACCTTGCCTGAGGTATTGGTTTTGCCTTTGATCACCGCAACAACACCGGTGCGGCCAATGCCGGTGACGACTTCGTCACAGCCAAATTCTTTCAGCTTTTGCTCTACAATTCCGGCGGTCCGGTGTACGTCGAACATTAGTTCTGGATGTTCGTGCAGGTCACGGCGCCAAGCGGTGATATTGTCCTGCAAATCAGCGATGCGGTTGATTACGGGCATTGTTCTCTCCGAATGTTGTCAGTCGTCAAGCGGCATCGAAATCTCGGCCAGTCTGGCCCAGAACGAAGCGCCTGCGGGAATGGTGTCATCTGCGAAATCATAAGCGGGGTGGTGGCATTCGGCGCTGTCGCCATTGCCAACCATAATCATCGCGCCGGGGCGTTCCAGCAACATATAAGAAAAATCCTCAGCCGGCATTGCCGGGGGGATGTTGCGGTTGACCCGATGCTCCCCTGCTACATCATCGGCAACTTCACCGGCAAACATTGCCTGATCATGGTGGTTGATGGTGGCGGGATAACCACGGGACCATTCAACCTCTGCCGTCGCGCCATAGGCAACAGCAGTGGAGGTCACAATCTGGCGCAACTTTTCCTCAGCTAACGTCCGGTTTGCCTCTGTATAACAACGAACAGTGCCACGCATTTCTGCCTTTTGGGGAATAACGTTAAACGCATCACCCTCTGTCTGCATTGACGTGACTGATAGAACCAGTTCTTCAATCGGGTCGATCACTCGTGATGCGATCATCTGCAAGGCGGCGATGATATGGGCACCGACCAAAGTTGTATCAACAGCCACATTTGGGCGCGCAGCGTGGCCACCAACACCTGTCAGGTGGATCACAAATTCGTCCGAGGACGCAAGCAGTGGCCCCGAGCGAATGGCAAAATCACCAACAGGCAGCCCGGGTAGATTGTGCATGCCGTAAACCTCGGTCACGCCAAACCGATCCATCATGCCATCATTGACCATTTCTAAACCACCAGCGCCGCCTTCTTCGGCGGGCTGAAAAATCAGTGCAACATCCCCATCAAAACGGCGCGTTTCGGACAGATACTTGGCGGCGCCTAACAGCATCGCAGTATGCCCGTCATGACCGCAGGCATGCATTTTACCCTCGATGGTGGAGCTATGTTCAGCCCCTGATGCCTCGATAATTGGTAGGGCATCCATATCGGCCCGCATGCCGATCACTTTGCCGGATGAATTGCTGCGCCCCCGGATGATGCCAACAACTCCTGTACGTCCAATCCCCTCAACAACCTCATCACAGCCAAAGGCGCGCAGCTTTTCAGCGACGATCTTAGCAGTGCGATGCACATCGAACTGAAGTTCTGGGTGGCGGTGAAAATCGCGCCGCCATTCGGTGATCTCTGCATGGGTATCCGTGATACTGTTAACTATAGGCATGTTTAATCCGCCAATCTTTGGATGAGCCGATCCATGAACGCTTCACCGGCATTTAATTGGGCAATTGAAATATATTCATTCGGTTGATGCGCCATTTCAATTGAGCCGGGGCCACATATGCAAGTGGAATACCCACCTTCCTGAAACTGCCCGGCTTCTGTGCCATAGCTGACTACATGCTGACCGTTGTCGCCAGTTAACGCACGCGCCAGAGATTCCGCCTCTCCGTCGACTTCCTGTCGACAAGGTGGGTTCATCATCCGCTCATTCACTTCGATATAGGTTTCTGGTCGTACCGCTTGCATCTCTGCCTCTATCTGGCGGACAAAGGTTTTATAGCGTGCCAACCATTGAACTGGCTCTTCTGGCGGGGCAACGCGAATATCGGTTAGAAACTCGCAATATTTTGCTGTGATGTTACCGGCAGTTCCACCGCGAATCGTGCCTGCATGTAGCGTGGTGAAACCGGGATGGAAGGGAGAATTTGGGTCCGCATTCGCCATATTTTCCTGTGTTCGATCGTACAACCAACTTACGATTCGAGAGGCTTGCATGACTGCGGACACCCCTTCGTGGCACAGGCTGGAGTGAATTTCGAAACCATGAACCTTGGTGCTGAGGCCAAGACTACCCTTATGCTGCGTAACCACCTTCATCATTGACGGCTCGCCCACAATAACAGCCTTGGCGGGTGGCAGGGTTTCGCGCATTTCCTTGATCATACGTGGCGCGCCAAGGCAGCCGACTTCCTCATCATAGCTGAGTGCGATCTGGATCGGGCGTTTCATCCCGGCGGCCAACATCCGGGGAACAGCAGCAAGGGCCAGCGCATCAAACCCCTTCATATCGCAAGACCCACGGCCATACAGCCGCCCGTCTTTTTCGGTTAGAACAAAGGGATCAGTATCCCAATCTTGCCCTTCAACCGGCACAACATCAGTGTGACCTGACAGAATAACGCCGCCCGGTTCATCTGGCCCGATCTGTGCGTATAGGTTGGCCTTTTGCCCGGTGTCGTCATAAACGCGGCGACTTTCGATTCCGTGGCTGGCCAAATAATCTTCAACAAACGCGATTAGGTCCAAATTGCTGACTTTGGAAACAGTTGGGAAAGCGATCAGCTTTTCCAGCATTTCGCGGGCGGTGAAGTTCTGTGGCACGTCTGATGACCTTTCCCTATGGGTTAAGATGCCGACGGTGAAGTCGCAGCAACGCGACGTCAAGTATTATCGTTGACGATAAAACCTTGCCGCATGCGGAAAACTGGTGTTGTGTTTGGTAACAAATAATAAAAGTCGCTTGAGAAAGGTGGCAAATGCCAACTGTGGGGAATGCGCCGCGTGAGCCGGTTCTAAAGGTTACTGACCTAGAGACACTGTTCCATACGCGCGATGGCGCTGTTCATGCTGTTAACGGTGTCAGCTTTGATATTGCTGAGGGCGAACTGCTGGGCGTGGTTGGCGAAAGCGGATCAGGCAAGTCGGTGACGATGATGTCATTGATGGGTTTATTGCCGTCACCGCCTGCAGAAGTGACCGGTGGCGAAGTTTTGTTCCAAGGTCGTGATGTGATGGCCATGGACAAAAAAGACATGCGCCGCCTGCGTGGGGGTGAAATCGGATTCGTTTTTCAGGACCCGATGACATCGCTCAACCCCGTGTTCACAGTTGGCTATCAATTGGTTGAGCCACTGCGCGAGCATTTGGGCCTATCCAAAAAAGCAGCCCGCGTGCGGGCAGCGGAATTGCTGGCTTTGGTTGGTATTCCTTCGCCTGCGGAGCGGCTTAATGACTATCCACATCAGTTTTCGGGGGGCATGCGCCAACGTGTGATGATCGCCATCGCTCTGGCCTGTGACCCCAAGGTTCTGATTGCAGATGAGCCAACAACAGCGCTGGACGTGACCATTCAGGCTCAGATTTTGGAGCTGGTGAAGGAACTACGCGAAAAACTAGGTATGGCAATTGTCTGGATTACCCATGACCTAGGTGTCGTCGCGGGCATCGCAGACCGGGTGATGGTCATGTACGGTGGCCAGGTTGTCGAGCACGCGACGGTGGAGGCTTTATTCTCTCATCCACAACACCCTTACACCCGCGCCCTGATGGAGACATTACCCGCAATGTCGGGTGAGCGGCCAGAAAAGCTCCGCACAATTTCAGGCCAGCCGCCAACCCTGAATGCAACACCAACATCCTGCCCATTTGCACCGCGTTGCACCCATGTGCATGCCCGTTGCCGCAGCGAAAACCCGGCGATTGTTGAGCGTGAAGCCGGGCATGACGTCGCCTGCTTCTGGTCGCCGGATGTAGCGGCAGAGGAGGCAACCGATGCCGCTTGATCAACAAAAGAATGAAGTGCTGGTAAAGGTCGATGACCTGAGCATTCATTTCCCAATCTTTAAGGGTGTGTTCCGTCGCCATGTTGGTGATGTAAAGGCCGTTGATGGCGTCAGCTTTGAGATTAAACGGGGTGAAACACTAGGGCTGGTTGGCGAAAGCGGTTGCGGAAAATCCACAACGGGCCGGGCTATTCTGCGTCTTTATGAACTGACCGGTGGGAAGGTGGTGATCAATGATCACGACATCTCCACCCTCGAAGGGCAAGCATTGCGAGAGCTTCGGCCCGAAATGCAGATGATTTTTCAGGATCCGCAAGCCTGCCTTAACCCACGCATGACCGTGGGTTCAATTATCGCTGAACCCTTGGATGAACACCGGCCCAATCTTAGCAAAGCGGAAAAACAGGAAAAAATTCGCGACCTGCTAAACCAGGTTGGCATGAACCCTGATTTCGCCAATCGCTACCCGCATGAGTTCTCTGGCGGTCAACGGCAACGCATCGGCATTGCCCGGGCTCTGGCGTTGGACCCGGCCTTTATTGTTTGCGACGAACCGATTGCGGCGCTGGATGTTTCCATTCAGGCGCAGGTCGTCAATATTTTAGAAGAATTGCAGCAACGTTTGGGGCTGACATATCTGTTTATTAGCCATGACCTGAGCATGGTACGCCATATCGCGGACCGGGTCGCCGTGATGTATTTAGGCAAAGTGGTGGAACTCGCCCCTCGCGATGCCTTGTATACCGACCCACAACATCCCTACACCAAAGCACTGCTATCTGCCGTGCCAACTGTCGAAGACATTGGTGGAGGGTCAGGCCGGGACCGCGTCATCTTGCAAGGTGATGTACCCAGCCCGTCAAAACCACCAAAGGGATGCAATTTTTGCACAAGATGCCCGGTGGCAGAGGCAAAATGCCATGAAGTAGAACCGGAATTCAAAGAATTGGATGGGGGGCGGTTCGCTGCCTGCCATCTGCTGAGGTAACGTTTCGAGACAGGCGAAAAGCGGGGCAAACCCGCACCTATCGGATGACAAACAACAAGGGAGTGAAGACTATGAAGATCAAGCACCTTTTAATGGGCGTAGCCGCCGCGGCATTCTCCGCAGCCGGCGCCGCCGCAGAGCGTGGCGCAGATGGCCACCTCAACATCATATATTGGCAAGCGCCATCTATCCTGAACCCGTTCCTTTCGGGTGGTACGAAAGATTTGGAATCTTCGTCGCTGATCATTGAACCTTTAGCACGCTACAACGAAACCGGTGCGATGGTTCCGTGGTTGGTTGATGAAATTCCAACTGTTGCAAACGGTGGTGTCAGCGAAGATTTGAAATCAATCACCTGGAAGATCCGGCCCGGCATCTTGTGGTCAGATGGCAGCCCATTCACTGCGCATGATGCTGTTTTCACGGCGGACTATTGCCTTCACCCAGAAGGTGGTTGTCAGCAGGCGACTGCGTTTTCTGATGTTACAAGTGTCGAAGCGTTGGACGACTTAACCGTCAAAGTGAACTTCAGCGTCGCAAAGCCGTTTCCTTATGGACCATTCGTTGGTTATGAAAGCCCGATCATCCAAAAGGCTCAGTTTGAAAACTGCATGGGGGCAAAAGCGCCTGAATGTACTGATCAGAACTTTGGTCCAATCGGTACCGGCCCCTTCCGCGTAACCTCATTCAAAGCGAATGACGTTATTTCGATGGAAGCTAACCCAAACTATCGCGATGCCGCCAAACCGGCATTCGCAACACTGACGTTCAAAGGTGGCGGTGACGCTCAGGCAGCGGCCCGTGCAGTGCTTCAAACTGGTGAGTTCGATTATGCTTGGAACCTGCAGATTGACCCTGCTGTTTTGAAAGACATGGCAACCGGTGGTAAAGGCTCAGTCGTAAGCGCCTTTGGTACTGGTGTTGAACGGTTGATGGTTAACTTGACCAACCCTTCTGCTGATCTGGGTGATAAGCGCTCAACTTTGGATGGGGGTGCGCATCCATATCTTACAGATGCCACAGTTCGCCGGGCGCTAAGCCTTGCGATTGATCGTAATTTGCTTGCTGAAATTGGCTATGGTGAAGCAGGTAAAGCAACCTGTAACGTTGTGCCAGCGCCAGCGCTTTATGCGTCAACTGCAAATGATGAATGTTTGGTTCAAGATATCGCTAAGGCCAACAAACTGTTGGATGATGCGGGTTGGGCCAAAGGCGGCGACGGTATACGTGCAAAAGACGGTGTGCGTTTGTCTGTTCTTTACCAAACTTCAACCAACGCTGTTCGTCAGGAAACGCAAGAGCTGGTTAAACAGTGGTGGTCAGAAATTGGTGTTGAAACCGAGCTGAAAAACATTTCAGCTTCAGTATTCTTCGGTGGCGACCAGTCAAGCCCTGATACGTTCCAGAAATTCTTTGCTGACATTGAGATGTATACCAATCTCTTTAGCGGTACGGACCCTGAATCGTACATGAACAACTGGACCTGTGCTGAAATTCCAAACCCGGGCAACAACTGGTTGGGCAACAACATGCCTCGTTATTGCAACGAAGCATATGATGCTTTGGCTGCTGAACTGTCTGGTACAGCCGACATTGACGAACGTGGCCGTATTGTCCGCGCCATGAACGACATGTTGATGCAAGAGGGTGCGATGATCCCACTGGTTCACCGTGGCCGTGTATCTGCACATTCTGCGTCTATGGGTGGTGTTATCCTGAATACCTGGGATAGCGAGTTGTGGAACTCAGCAGACTGGCATCGTCAGTAAAACCTATTGCGACCGCCGGGTGTTTGTCCGGCGGTCCTTTGCTTTTTGGCGGTTCCCTTGCGGGGGCCGTCATTCCTACCTGAGCTTGCAGACAGACCCGCAAAGGCGCCCTTATGCTAACTTATACGATCCGAAGATTGTTGTTCGCGATCCCGACGCTTTTGCTGATCAGTCTGATCATCTTTCTGATTCTGGATCTGGCCCCGTCTGACCCCACTGCCAATCTGCCGATGACAATTACGCCTGAAGTTCGGGCGCAAATTCGGTCCTCATTAGGGTTAGATGAGCCGATGTATATTCGGTTCATGCTGTGGCTAAATCAGTTTTTCGTAAACGAACCTCTGAACATTCTTGCGGAATGGGGTTGGATTGCCGATGATCCTGATCGCCTTCGCGTTCGGTCATGGGCAACCCGCAGCCCGGTTGTTGATTTGATTGTCGAACGCACACCACAGACCCTAATGGTTGTTGGCATGTCTTATGTTGTAGGCATCCTGATCGCTGTGCCAATCGGCGTGATTTCCGCTTACAAACACTACAGTTGGTTCGATCAGGCCGGTACATTCATCTCGATGATCGGCTTTTCAATCCCAACGTTCCTGACCGGCACGGTGCTGATTTATTTCTTCTCGGTTCTGATGCCAAAGGATGCGTGGCTTTGGCTACCGTCAATCTATGACACAACGCATGAGGTGACGGATGTTGACAGCTTTATCTATCAGGTAAAACAAATGGCGATGCCGGTGATGGTACTGGCGCTGTTTAACGCGGCGCAAATAAGCCGTTTCATGCGCGCATCCATGCTGGATAATCTCAGCCAGGATTATGTTCGAACGGCCCGCGCCAAGGGGATGCGTGAAAGGGTCGTCGTGCTGATCCACGTTCTCCGCAACTCAATGATCCCTGTGGTCACCGTGATCGCACTTGGCGTGCCACAGGTGTTCGGTGGTGCGATTATCACTGAACAGATTTTCAAGGTGAATGGCCTTGGCCATTTGTTGATCATCGGGATCGAAGGCGCGGATATTCCGCTGGTTCAAACCCTTACCTTTATTTTTGCCGTCCTAATCGTCTTCTTTAACCTGATCGCAGATGTGCTCTACGGTATTCTGGACCCGAGGATCCGCTATGACTGATTCAACGAACAGCGCCCTAACGGATGGTGAAACCGGGCTAAGCCCCCATCGTTCTCTTTGGTCCGACGTATGGGCACAGTTCGCGACGCATCGCGGTGCGTTGGTTGGGACCGGGGTGTTCATGTTCATCCTGCTGGCGGTGATCATCGGGCCGTTTCTGCACACGGTTGAGCCAACATTCTTGGACATTAGAAATCGCAACCAAGGTTTTAGCTGGGCGCACCCGCTTGGCACTGACAATCTGGGTCGCGATACGTTAGCGCGTGTACTATCTGGCGGTCGCATTTCAATGGCGGTGGGCGTCACTGCTATGCTGCTCAGTCTGGTTATTGGCACGCTTGTGGGGGTTGCAGCCGGCTATTTCAAACGCCTTGATGGTTGGCTGATGCGCTCTACCGACCTGTTCCTTGCGCTGCCATTGCTGCCACTGCTTCTTGTGATCATCATGCTGTTCCGCGAGACGCTTAGGGCCAACTTCGGACCAGAGGCTGGGATATTTATCCTGATCGTTTTCATCATCGGTATAACGAGCTGGATGCAAACAGCCCGTATTGTGCGCGGTGACGTGTTGGCGTTGAAAGAACGTGAGTTTGTTCTGGCCGCCAGATCAATCGGTGCCTACGACCGACGTATCATTTCCCGGCATATCTTTCCGAATATCCTGTCTCCAGTCATGGTCTCGGCCACCTTAGGCATCGCCAATGCGATCATCACTGAAAGCGCGCTCAGCTTCCTTGGTCTCGGCTTTCCATCAGATTTCCCGACATGGGGGCGGCTGGTTTTGGACAGCACAGTGCACCTGGAACAATACCCGGCGCGCGTGTTCTGGCCGGGCTTGGCAATCTCACTAACGGTACTAAGTGTAAACTACATTGGTGACGGTCTTCGCGACGCGCTCGACCCACGCATCAGAGGCAGATAATGGCTGATTATTCCAAGCTAATAGACGCTGAAACATGGGCGTTTATCAAAGCCACAGCAGATCATTACCCGGATGAAACCGTAACCTTTTCAATCGAAGATCAGCGCCGCGTCTATGATCAGATGTGTGTGGCCATGAACGCAGGCCGACCGGCTGGCGTGGCGGTTGAAGACAGGGCCTTTGACGGTGTGCCATGCCGAGTTTACGAGCGGCGCGCGTCGGTTGTCACCGTCGTTTATTTCCACGGCGGCGGCTTTGTCGTTGGCGGGTTGGACAGCCATGATGATGTTTGCGCAGAAATTTGCGCGCGCACCGGCTATCGCGTTGTTTCCGTCGATTACCGGATGAGCCCAGAACACCGTCATCCCGCTGCATTCGACGACAGTTTCGCTGTGACCAAAGCCGTTGCCGCCGCATTTACCGGCGGCATCGTTTTGGCGGGTGATAGTGCTGGCGGTAACCTGGCTGCCGGTGTCGCCCATGCTTCGCGGGGCGTTCTCGAGAATGTCGTCGGGCAGGTGCTCATTTACCCCGGCTTGGGCGGCGATTTTGACAAGGGATCTTATCTGACCCACGCCAATGCACCGATGCTGACGCGCGATGATATTCTGTTTTATCGCAGTGTCAGGTTTCATGGGGATGAACCAGTTGGTGACCCAACTTATGCCCCCCTGCATGACAGCAGTTTTGCCAACCTGCCGCCAACGGTTGTGATCTCAGCCGAATGCGACCCGCTTTCAGATGACGGGTTGGATTATCGCAATGCGGTGCAAAAGGCCGGGGGCAAAGCTGTTTGGTTTAACGAAGATGGCCTGATCCACGGGTATTTGCGTGGGCGCACGACAGTTCGCCGCGCCGCCGCCAGCTTTGACCGGATCATCGCGGCCATCGCTGCATTGGGGCAGGGCGAATGGCCCTATTGATCGACACCCCACTGCCCGGCCAAGGCCCGCGCATGTCGCTGCTTCGGAATTTGGATATTTGCTGAACAAAGATGTGCCAATGCACAACCCCTTTGGGCTGGCGGTTCGGTGAAATCCGGCGCTATAGTCACGCCAAGCATCAAAATTTCGGAGTTTCCTGCATGTCCGCACCAGCCGTTTCTGTCACCTATGAAGGCGACGTTGCCATCGTCACTGTCACCAACCCGCCGGTAAACGCACTGTCACAAGCAGTTCGGCAGGGCATTCATGAGGCGGTGGCAGAGGTTGATGCATCGGATGCGGGCGCGGCGGTTCTGATATGCGATGGGAGGACCTTCATTGCTGGGGCTGACATTCGCGAATTTGATAAACCGCCGATGGACCCTGACCTGAACACCATGATCAACGCCATCGAGGGCGCGACCAAAACATGGGTTGCAGCCATTCACGGCACAGCTTTGGGTGGCGGTTTGGAAGCGGCGCTTGGTTGCCACATTCGCGTTGCAGCGCCGACCGCTAAAATGGGATTGCCGGAGGTGCATTTGGGCATCCTTCCCGGTGCCGGTGGCACGCAACGTTTGCCCCGCGTCGTCGGAGCGGCAGAGGCTGTCAGCATGATCACCTCTGGCGCGCCGATTGGTGCCGCCAAAGCTGCTGAAATCGGCCTGGTTGACGAAGTTGCTGAAGATTTCCGCGCGGCTGCAATCGCACAGGCCAAGGCCGCCATTGGCAGCGTTCCCAACATGCTGCCCCGTACCCCGGCCAAGAATGACCCTTCCGAACTGGAGTGGGGCATGATGCGTATGGCGGTGGAGAAAAAGGCCAAGGGTCAAATGTCTCCGGTCACTGCTTTGCAATCTGTCCGCAATGCCTTTCGCAAGGAATTGCCAGAGGGGTTAAAGGCCGAACGCGAGTTGTTCACTGGTCTGAAGGAAAGCGACCAGTCTCGCGCGCTCCGCTATGCGTTCTTTGCCGAGCGTGCCGTTGCTAAACCAACGGTCATTGCTGGCATTAAGGCGGGCGAGGTAAAGTCGGTGGCCGTAGTCGGCGGTGGCCTGATGGGCTCTGGCATAGCGACATCGCTGCTGAATGCCGGTCTGTCGGTCGTGATGGTGGAAATGAACGAAGAAGCCTCCGCGGCCGGTCGTGCGCGGGTCGAAGGCAACCTCGCCTCCGCCGTCAAACGCGGCAAACAGACGGAGGCTGCCGCCGCCGCGTTGATGGCCCGCCTGACCAATGCTGCCAACTACAGCGCGACTGCCGATTGTGATCTGGCCATTGAGGCTGTGTTCGAGGACCTGGAGGTTAAGCGCAGCGTCTTTGCCAGCCTGGAAGCGGCAATGCGCCCTGATGCCATTCTGGCAACCAACACATCCTATATCGACCCCAATCAGATTTTCGCCAACGTCAGCGGCAAGCACCGTGTTGTCGGCGCACACTTCTTCTCACCGGCCCACATCATGCGCCTGTGCGAAGTCGTGCAGGCTGCTGAAACCTCAGCCGAAACACTGGCAACCGTGTTTGGCCTGGCCAAACGGATGAAGAAAATCGCGGCGCTATCTGGTGTTTGCGATGGGTTCATCGGCAACCGTATGCTGGCCGCATATCGCCGTGTTTGCGATTATATGATGGAGGATATGCGGGACATAGAGGCCATTGATGCTGCCATGCGCGGCTTTGGCTTGCCAATGGGGCCGTTTGAGTTGATCGACCTTGCCGGGCTTCAGATCGGCTGGGCCGCACGCAAACGTCAGGCCCCCAACCGCGACCCTTCAATCCGCTACTCCACTGTTGCAGATACGCTATGTGAGGCTAGCAGGTTCGGCCAGAAAACCGGTGCTGGTTGGTATAAGTATGAGGAAGGCAACCGCAAGCCTATCTCTGACCCATTTGTGGCCGATGTAATTGCTAAAGCCGCAGACGGTCGCCTGCAACGCAGCTTTACAGCCGAGGAAATCCAGCGCCGTGCGATGGCGGCAATGGTTAACGAGGGTGCCAAAATTATCGAAGAAGGCATCGCCGCGCGCCCTCTTGATGTCGATATGGTTAAACTATTCGGTTATGGCTTCCCCCGCTGGCGGGGTGGTCCGATGATGCATGCAGATATAGTTGGCGTGGATCAGGTGCTGGCGGATATGGAGCAGGTGGCAGCAGATGACCCCGGCTCATGGGCTATCTCTGATTTATTGCGCAGTGCCGCCGTTGATGGCGGCTTTCAAAAGCTGAACGGCTGATGCATTCGGTCGCCATAGACACCGAATTTGGACGATGGGGCGTTGAGGAAGAAAACGGTGCCATCGTCCGTGTCAACTGGCGAGGTGTCGACGCTGGCCCGCTTACTCCCTTGCTAATGGAAGCACGGGCACAACTAACAGCCTATGCTGCAGGTAAACTAACCTCCTTTGACCTACCACTGGCCCCAGCGGGCGGGGAGTTGCAGCAGGCAGTGATGGCCGAAATGTTGGCCATTCCGTTCGGTGAAACCCGGACCTATGGCGAAATAGCCAAGGCATTAGGAACCGCCGCCCAACCTATCGGGCAGGCTTGCGGTGCCAATCCAATCCCCGTGATTATTCCTTGCCACCGTGTCACGGGCACGGGCGGATTGGGCGGGTTTTCGGGCTGTGGGGGCGTGGAAACCAAAGTCGCGTTGCTAAAGCATGAAGGTGCATTTTCACTTTTGCTCTAGGCATTAGTTTTCCGTTAGAGGGTGTTATCGCTGGGTGGCTTTGCGTCAATGCTTTGCAAAA
>JBMYPG010000072.1:0-14898 GCA_049600095.1 Pikeienuella sp.
GCCGGTGATCATGGTGTGCCTTGGTGCCAGTGTTTTTGCCGGTATGAACAATTTTCAGACTGTTTTCGCAGATGAACGCGGGTTGAATTATGCCGACTATTTTCTGATCTACACAATTACCGTCGTCGCGTTTCGGATTGTTCTGGCCAGATTTAAGGGCGGTGCAAACCCCTATTTGACCATTGCTATGCTGCAATATGTGATGTTCGCCAGCGTCGTGCTGTTTTTGTTCATCGGTGGAAATACGATGGCTTATGGCACCATCGCATTCCTGTTTGGCATAGGTTACGGCGTATCTTACCCCGTTTTGGTGGCGATGGCTGCCAACGATGCTGAGGAAGATTTAGTGCCGCAAACACTGCAACTTTTTGCCCTGACATATTTCATTGGCATTTTCTGTTTTCCACTGGTGGCAGGCTGGATGATTGTAGAGCTTGGCTCCACTTCCCTGCTGATCCTGACGGCGGTGCTGGCAGGTGTTGAGGCAACCATAGCTCTGCGCCGGTCCATGGTCCGACCATGAATCCTGCCGCTTCATGGGTCTACTGTTTGTAACCAGAAAAACAGCCAATCGGATCAGGGCCAATGCATGCCGAGAATTGCTTAAGCTGCTCTCATCCTATGTCGCGCATAGAACCGTTCAATATCGGCAGCGGCTGGCTGCTGGCCGGTGAAAAGTTCAACATAGTGGGGAATGCGCGCCAATCGGTTTTGGTCCGGTTCCTCCACCAACATAGAGATATAGCCGATCTGGGTGTAGATCACTGTCATTGCCCGAACCTCAGCCTCTGCCGCTGTATATCCAAACCTCAGAAATAGCGCCTCAATGGCTTGGAGGCGTCGGGCATCGGCCTTGTCCAGCCGGGCCTGCAAAGCCGAGTCATTGCGAGCCCAGTTTCTAATCGCCAGATCTAACCGCGAATCGAACAGGCGGTCATCCAGCCAACAATCGAACAGATTCAGCAGCCCTTCGGTGATATTGCCGGCATAGGCTTGGCATTGAGCCACCAGATTGCCGGTGTTCTTCTCTTCCCAGCGTTGGATCATTGCCTCCAGCAACGCATCGCGATCTTTAAAATGCCAATAAAACCCGGTGCGGGTTAACCCGAGCCGTTTGGCGAGTGGCATGACTTTTACTGCTTCAACTCCGCTTTGGGTCAACACATCATAAGCAGCGCGCAGCCACGCGGCTTCGGTGGCGCTGTTTGGTTGATCGGGGTTTAACTGTCTGGCGAGCATGGGGCAGTATCACCGTGCTTGACACCTGTGTCAATTCTGATGACAGATATGTTTATACCGTCGAATCCCGCACAGTCATTCCTATCCGTACCATTGGAATCAAAGGATCAGTCATGTCCCAAGACCCGCTTTTGCAACCCTATCAGCTAAAGCATCTGACCCTGAAAAACCGGGTCATGACCACCAGCCACGAACCGGCCTATCCAGAGGATGGGATGCCGAAAGAACGCTATGCTGCCTACCATGAAGAACGGGCCAAGGCGGGTGTGGCTCTGGCGATGACGGCGGGGTCGGCAACGGTTTCCAAGGATTCACCACCGGTATTCAACAATGTGCTTGCCTATAAAGATGAGGTTGTGCCGTGGGTCAGACAACTCACCGACCGCTGCCACGAACATGGCTGCGCGGTGATGATCCAACTTACGCACCTTGGCCGCCGGACTGGTTGGAATAAGGGAGACTGGCTTCCCTCCGTCAGCTCCACCCGCCACCGTGAACCAGCGCATCGCAGTTTTCCCAAGTTGATAGAAGATTGGGATATTGAGCGCATCATTTCTGATTTTGCAGATGCTGCCGAACGCATGAAGGCAGGCGGCATGGATGGTATTGAATTGCAGGTCTATGGCCATTTGTTGGATCAGTTTTGGTCACCTCTGACTAATGATCTAACTGGCCCCTATGGTGCGGATACATTGGAAAACCGGATGCGTTTTCCGCTGGATGTTCTAAGCGCCATTCGCAAACGAGTTGGGTCGGAGTTTATTGTCGGTTTCAGGTATACAGCGGATGAGGCGCAAAAGGGTGGGATCAGCCCGGAAGAAGGGGTTGAGATTTCCAAAAGGCTCGCGGCCAACGGTCAGCTCGATTTTCTGAATGTTATTCGTGGGCGGATACACACCGACCCTGCAATGACAGATATTATCCCGGTACAAGGGATGCGCAGCGCCCCGCACTTGGATTTTGCAGGCGAAGTTCGTCGCGTCACCGGCATGCCAACTTTCCACGCAGCGCGTATTCCCGATGTGGCGACGGCTCGTCATGCGATTGATAGCGGGTTGTTGGATATGGTCGGCATGACCCGCGCCCATATGGCCGATCCGCACATCATGCGTAAGATTATTGAGAAACGAGAGGATGACATCCGCCCCTGCGTTGGTGCCACCTATTGCCTCGACCGGATTTATGAGGCGGGAGAAGCGCTTTGCATCCACAACCCTGCGACAGGTCGTGAATTAACCATGCCCCACGACATCATGCCTGCGCCGAAGCGACGTAAGGTTGTGGTCATCGGTGCCGGGCCAGGTGGGCTGGAGGCGGCGCGTGTTGCTGCTGAGCGGGGCCATGACGTTGTGGTGTTTGAGGCGCAGTCAGACCCAGGTGGGCAGGTGCGGCTGACTGCACTTAACGCCCGTCGCAAGGAAATGATCGGCATCATCGACTGGCGGATGGCTCAATGCGCCGCCCGTGACGTGACATTCCGCTTCAACACGTGGGCAGAGGTTGCTGATGTGATCGCCGAAAACCCTGACGTCGTTATCGTCGCCACAGGCGGTCTGCCCAATCAGGGGTTCTATGAACAGAATGCCGAAGCGACGGAGGCTGTCAGCGCGTGGGATATCATCTCTGGCGATGCCAAACCTGCCGATAACATCCTGATATATGACGAAAGCGGTGATCACCCGGCGCTTCAGGCTGCCGAAGTTGCCGCCGCCAGTGGAGCCAAGGTTGAGGTTATGACCCCGGACCGGACGTTCGCGCCAGAGATTATGGGTATGAATCTGGTGCCTTATATGCGTTCGCTACAGGATAAGGATGTGACCTTCACTGTGACCCGCCGCTTGGTGGGTATTGCCCGCGCTGGCAACAAACTGACGGCGACAATCGGCACGGATTACAGTGACCATACCTATGATGCGCCTTACGATCAGATCGTGTTCAACTATGGCACCTTGCCGGCGGATGATCTGTATTTTGAACTTAAGCCACTATCCTCAAATGGTGGTGCATTGGACCAGCAAGCATTGATCGACGGACGGCCGCAGACGCAGGTGCGCAATCCCGATGGCGCATTCCAGTTGTTCCGCATTGGCGATGCCGTGTCTGCCCGCAACACCCATGCTGCAATCTATGATGCGCTTCGGTTGGTAAAGGATATCTGATGCGGTCATCCAAGGTTATTCATACCGTCTCCGCCCATGCAGAGGGCGAGGTGGGCGATGTCATCACCGGTGGTGTCGCCCCGCCGCCCGGCGACACGCTCTGGGCCCAGCGGAATTGGATTGCGCAGGACCAAACGCTCCGTAATTTCATGCTTAACGAACCGCGCGGCGGTGTTTTTCGGCACGTAAATCTTCTCGTCCCGCCGAAGCACCCCGAAGCTGACGCCGCCTTTATCATTATGGAGCCTGAGGACACGCCGCCCATGTCCGGTTCCAACTCTATCTGCGTTTCGACCGTTCTGCTGGACACAGGCATCATTCCGATGACCGAGCCAGTGACAGAGTTTGTGTTAGAGGCACCCGGTGGCCTTGTCCGCGTTCGTGCAGTTTGTCGGGATGGAAAGGCAGAGAGGATAACGGTCCAGAACTTACCCAGTTTTGCCCAAAAGCTGGGGGCAAGCTTGGAGGTTGAGGGTCTAGGGACTTTAACGGTCGATACAGCCTTTGGCGGCGATAGTTTTGTCATCGTCGATGCAGCGACGCTGGGGTTTGCTATTGCGCCTGAAGAGGCCGCCGACCTCGCGCGGTTGGGTGTGAAAATCACAAATGCAGCCAATGATCAGCTTGGCTTCTCTCATCCGACCATGCCGGATTGGAAACATATTAGCTTCTGCAATTTTGCGGCCCCGCTGGTGGAGGGTAAAACACGCTCTGCCGTCGCCATCCAACCGGGCAAAATCGACCGCTCACCCACTGGGACGGGGGTATCTGCACGGATGGCAGTTTTGGCTGCAAAAGGGGTGATGAGAACGGGCGATACTCTCACCGCCCGATCCATCATTGATGGGGAGTTCCGGGGCCGTATCGCAGGTGAGATCGATCTAAATGGTACCCCTGCGATTATCCCGGAAATTTCTGGTCGAGGATGGGTCACAGGTACCCATCAGCACATGCTAGACCCCAGCGATCCCTGGCCGGGGGGATACAAGCTGTCTGATACTTGGGGCATTGGCTAAGCTGAAGAACCGCTGTCATCGATCGCCTTTACGATCCAATCCCGCCAATTCTGAATAAACTCATTTGTTAAGCGCGACAGCGGGCGCTGGTGCGGGGTGATAAGGGCGTATCCAAATGGCACAACTGGTGTGAAGGGCAGGAACTTGATCTTGGCCGCGTCGCCCTTGCTTTGTTGATAACTCAACGCGCTAAGGACATCGACAACGACGCATATTTGGCCCGCCTCAACAAAGTGGAACAGCGGCAGAAAATATTGGGCATCAATCCGAATGTTGAATTCGGCCCCACAATTTTCAAAGGCACGCTTTGTTCTTTTGTGTGTTGAGTGATTGGACTGAAGAGCACCCATGGGAAAACCATCCAAGTCATAGGCTGTGATGCTGTCTTTGGCCGCCAAAGGATGGCTCGCGGGAACAGCGCAAAGACAAGAACAGGAAATCGCCTCGCTTTGATAAAGACCATCCTCATCTGAAGGCACACCGAGGTCGCAGAAACCAAGGTCAAAGCTTTGTGCTGAAATCAGGTTACGTACCTGGGGTGAACTGCGGGTTGCCAAGGTAACTTTTACCCCTGGCCTGTCAGCAATGAACTTACTCATGAAATCCGGCAGCAGGTAAGACGAAGGCCCCGGCATCGCGACGATTCTCAGATTGCCCTCTGCCCTATCCCGCATAACAGTCAGGTTTTGCTCGGCGGTTTTTAGGCGGTCCAGAACCTCTGATGCCTCCGAAACAAGATAATGCGCCTCTGGCACAGGAATGAGCCTCCGCCCCTCTCGCAAAAAGAGAGGCATGTTCAATTCAGTCTCCAGCGTTTTAAGTGAAGCGCTTACCGCAGGTTGAGTGCGGTGTAAATTTCGGGCCGCCTGACTGACAGAGCCTGTTTTCATGATCTCTCGGAAAACTGTAAGTTGTTGCAAGTTCACGAGATTCTCCAATCCATAAATAGAATTTATAGATACCACGAAACTTTGAGTTTGCGTTTATTAAATTTGCCATCCACGGTTGGAAGCAGAATTCAGAAAGGTTCTTCGCGCTCGGATGAGCGCAACTTGAAGTCAGGGAGACGACAATCATGAGCATGTTTACAAAGATCACTGGTGCAGCGGTTGCTTGCACGATGTTAGGTGGCGCAGCATTTGCGCAGGAAATGACGTTTTTCCGCATTGGTACCGGCGGTGCTGGCGGCACGTATTTCCCAATCGGCGGGATTATTGCGAACGCAATCTCTAACCCTCCAGGTTCGCGCGATTGCGACAAGGGTGGTAACTGCGGCGTGCCGGGTTTGGTTGCGATGGCACAGTCAACCAACGCATCAGCCCATAACGTAAACGCCATTCAGGCCGGCCAGATGGAAGCGGGTCTTTCAGGCGCGGCGACTCTGCATTTCGCCTACAATGGTATTGGTAAATACGAAGGCAACGCGAAGCCTGATCTGCGGATTATCGCAAACCTCTATCCAGAAGACCTTCATCTGGTTTTACCAAAGGGTGGCTCGCTTGGCGGATTGGCCGACCTAAAAGGAAAACGTGTTGGCATCGCTCAGGCTGGTTCAGGCACGCAGATTGCTGTTGAGCTGATCATTGGCGACCACGGCGTAAACCGGGACAACATTGACGAAGCAGAACTGAACAATAGCCAATCAGCCGAACGGATTGCTGATGGTCAGTTGGACGCCTATTTCTATGCTGCAGGTACGCCGGTTGCTGCGATGATCCAACTCGACAACACCAAAGGGATGGAGCTTTATAACTTCTCAGACGAAGAGATTAAGCAGGCTAACACCACTGTTCCCTACTATATCCCATCAAAAATCCCTGCCGGCACCTACCCCGGTGTAGCTTATGATGTGAACACTGTTGCGGTGTCGGGCATTCTGGTGACTAACGCCAATATGGATGAAGAACTGATTTATCAGATCACCAAGGCGATGTGGTCAAAAACTGCGCGTAAATTGCTGGATAATGGCCACCCGAAAGGCAAAGCCATCACGTTGGAAACCGCCCTTGACGGTGTTGAAGGCATTGGTGTGCCACTGCACCCGGGTGCTGAGCGTTACTACCGTGAAGTTGGCGCGCTGAAGTAAGAGCCGCCTAGCCCAAACATGAAGGCGGCAGCGGACCACTGCCGCCTTTTTCTTTCAGCCTACATTTAATCCCTCGCTGGCCGTCGCCGCTGATTCAGGATCATCTCCATGCCGCTGCAATCCCATCTTGACAACAAAGCGCTTGAAGAACTTGAGAAGAAATATGATACGGCGTTGAACACCCGCGACAATGGGCCAAAGCTGACGCGAGTGCTGTATTGGGCGACGATTGCCTTTGCGCTGTATCACTTATGGACCGCTGGATTTGGAACGCCCGTAGACCATGTTCATATGGGCATCCATTTGGCTGGTCTGTTTCTGTTCATTTTTACCGGCTTTCCCCTGATCAAATCAGCCAGCAGCCTTGCATGGCGCGGCAATACGATCTGGTCGCCGGGCAACGTGCCATTATACGACTGGGCGATGGCCGGGTTGGCCATGGCAGCCTCCATGTTCCTATGGTTTAGCTGGCGCGGTTTTACCGGCTTTGGCTTTGACCTGCCGGAACAGGCATTGAGACAGGGCGATCCATCCGTATTGGATGTATTCTTCGGCACCATCCTGATCCTGACTGTGCTGGAAATCGCGCGCCGAACCATTGGGTTCGTGCTGCCACTGATCATCCTGATTTTTATGTCCTACGCCCTGTTCGGGCCTTACATGCCTGCGCAGATTCTAAAGCACCCCGGCGTTGATTGGCGGCAATTCGTCAACAACATGTATTTCCCATCCGAAGGGATTTTCGGTGTCACGCTTTGGGTCGTCTCAACCGTTGTATTTCATTTTGTGTTGTTCGGCGTGGTGGCCCAACGCATGGGCCTTGGCCAATTCTTTGTTGATAACGCGATGATCATTGCGGGGCGCTATACCGGCGGCCCGGCCAAAGTATCCGTTGTTTCATCAGCCTTTTTTGGCACCATCTCTGGCAGTTCTATCGCCAACACGGTTTCCACTGGCTCTCTAACCATCCCGAATATGAAGAAAATGGGCTACCCCGGCCATTTCGCTGGCGGGGTAGAGGCTGCCTCATCCGCCGGCGGGCAGATCACTCCACCTATCATGGGGGCTGCATCATTCCTGATGGCTGAGTATCTGGAGGTGCCCTACACCACCATCGTCATCGCCGCGATTGTACCTGCCTTGATGCACTATATTGGCGTGCTCTCGATCGTGCATTTCACGGCCAAAAAACTTGGACTGCACGCCTATCCAAAAGATCAGTTGCCGCATTTCCTTCAGGTCTGGCGCGATGGCTGGTTTACGATCATTCCGCTGATCGCACTGCTGATCGTTCTCTTTTCCGGGTATTCGCCCAATATGGCGGCTTTTGTTGGCCTAAACCTTTGTATCATCGTCGGGTTCTGCGCCTTTAACAAACCGGCCTCGCTGATCGTACCGGCGGCATTCCTCGCGTTTATATTCTGGAAAGCATCGCCCTATTCCGGCGAAGGGTACAGTCCGGGCATGGCCGGGGTTCTGGCGGCACTGACCATCATTGGCACGATGCATCGCAATCAGCGCCAAAGTTTTCGCGACTTGTTCGATAGCTTCCATGTTGGCGTGCAATATGCGCTGGCAGTGGGCGCGGCCTCGGCGGCGGTGGGGATTGTTGTTGGCGTGATCAACACAACCGGCGTTGGCTTTCGGCTCGGCTTTATGGTCACGGGCGGCGCGGCTGATATGGCGATGTCGCTGGCCCCGCTGTTCGAATGGACAACGCTAGAAGCGTTTACCCAGCCATCATTGCAGCAGTTTCTCTCGCTGGTGTTGATCGCCATGGCTTGTATCCTGATGGGCGCGGGCCTGCCAACAACGGCGCTCTACATCATGCTCGTTGCGGTCGCGACGCCAGCGCTGTCTCAATTGGGCGTGCCTCCGCTCGCCACCCATATGTTCGTGCTTTATTACGGCGTTATTTCAGAAATCACGCCACCGGTCTGCGCCTCTGCCTATGCGGCGGCGGGCATCGCTGGGTCCAACCCGTTCCGCACGGGGTTAAGCGCCTTTACGCTGGGGCTTGGCAAATTGATGGTGCCAATGGTGTTTGTGTACGCGCCTACCATGCTTATCGTACTGCCCGAATACTTCACACTCAGCAGCTTCCTGCACGTTTCCATCACTTGCGCATTGGGCGTATTCGCCATCGCAACAGCGGTTTCAGCTTACTTCATGGTTTCCCTGACCGGTATCTGGCGCTTGCTTATGGCGATCGGCGGGTTGTTGTTGGTTGCACCGGGCCTGCAATCTGACTTGCTGGCCTTGGTCGTGATGGCCCCTGTCCTGCTCCAACAAATCGCTGGGGTGAAACGGGAAAAAGCAGCGGGCTAATGACTGATACATCTATACCCAGCCCTGATAGCCCAGACATCACGGTCTTGGGCGCTGGCATCGTGGGCATCTGTACGGCCATTGCACTGGCCGAAAAGGGCCTGCGCGTTACCTTGGTTGATCGCGATGCACCGGGGCAGGCGACCTCCTATGGCAATGCCGGGATTGTTTCGCCTTGGTCCATCATTCCGCAATCTATGCCGGGATTATGGAAAAAGGTGCCCGGCTGGTTACTGGACCCTTTGGGCCCGGTGGCGATTCGACCCAGCTATCTCCCACGCATGGCCCCTTGGGGGCTGCGTTTTCTGCATGAGGGCCGGTCCAGCCGCATTGGCGCAATTTCCGAGGCGATGGACCTGCTGAACCGCGATAACGTCTCGCTGTACCGAGAGTTTTTGCGTGGTACCGGCGAAGATAGCCTGCTGCGCGACAGCTATTATGTCCACGCTTTCCGCAATGCTGATGCCGCGAACCTCGATGCAAAAGACTATGTTATGCGGCGCGAAGTCGGCGCGCCCGTCGAGAAAATCGGTGCGGCAGAGCTGCGCGATTTAGAACCAGCACTGAGCCAGGAATTTGAGGCCGCCATTCTGCTAAAGGGGCAGGCCCGCGTCACATCTCCCGGGCGTCTTGGCTCAGTGTTGGCCAAAAAGTTCGCGCATCACGGCGGGCTGATATTGCGCAAGGACGTGTCCGCAATCGCTCAGGGCGCTGATGGCAGTTGGGATTGGATGGCAGGTGGACAACGCCATTCAAGCCCCAAACTGGTCATCGCCATGGGGGTGTGGTCAGCAAAACTGCTCAAACCACTTGGCATTCGCATCCCGCTGGAATCGGAGCGTGGCTATCATGTTTCTTTCGCCGATCCCGGTGTGGGTCTTACCCACTCTGTCATGGATATGGACATGAAGTTTGTCGCTTCATCGATGGAGGAAGGGTTGCGCGTTGCGGGTACGGCTGAATTTGCCGGGCTGGATGCGCCGATCAACCAAAAACGGCTGGATGGGCTTACGACTTTGGCCCAGCGTATGTTGCCGGACCTAAACACCAATAGCATCAGCACATGGTCGGGCCAGCGGCCAAGCCTGCCAGATAGCCTGCCCTGTATAGGAGAGGTTGAGGGCTTCCCCAACCTGATCGCCGCCTTTGGCCACAGTCACTATGGGTTGATGATGGCGCCCAAAACTGGCCGTATCGTTGCTGATGTCGCTACCGGCAACGCGCCAAACATCAATCTTTCGCCCTTCAAGGCTTTACGTTTCTAAGCGAGACATCACATGACTATTCTTCCCGGCGGCCAAAACATTTGCGGCATCTCCATCGGCGTGCTGTCGTTGGAAAGCTATTTCCCAAAACCACCGGGGCACATCAAAAACCCCTCCAGCCTGCCCTTTACTACGGCCTATGAAATCCTGCACGGCATCACGGTGCCAGAGCTGTTGAATAACCCTTCGCCTGACATGCTAGAACCAATTCTCGCCGCCGCGCGACGGTTAGAGGCGCAAGGTGTTAAGGCCATCACCGGCTCTTGCGGTTTCCTCGCCCTATTCCAACAAGAAATCGCGCAAGCCGTATCAATTCCGGTGTTTGTCTCATCACTGTTGCAAGTTCCGCTGGCTTATCAAATGACCCAAGCCCCGGTAGGGGTCGTGACAGCTTCCGCACCTGCATTAACCGAAAAACACCTGATCGGCGCGGGTGCAAACCACGTTCCTATCGCGGTGCAGGGGTTGGAAGATACAGAGGAATTCGCCGCTGTCATCCTGCGCAATGACCGCGATGCGATGGACATCGCAAAGATCGAACAAGAAGTGCTGGCCGCAATCGAAAACCTGCTAACCAGAACACCAGAGGTCAAATCCATCGTACTGGAATGTACTGATCTTCCCCCATACGCGCACCGCATACAGCAGAAATTCAACCTGCCTGTATTTGACCTGACCACTCTCGCAACGATGATGCACGACGTGGTGTTAAGGCAGCAATATCAAGGGTTTTGACAGGCCTCACTGAAAAGCGCCCGTCTAAAGCGCTCCCGTCAACTCTGCCATCACCTTCCTGAACCGCGCCAATATCGCGTCGCGCCCGATATGAACGCCGTTCTGAACCATATGGCGGCCTGCTGACCAAACGTCTGAGACCACTGCGTCATCGCCTGCAAAAATCCAACCGTCCATCAATTGATTGCGGCTCAAACCCCAGAACGGGCGGGCGTTTAGGTCTAATGCGGTCAGATCCGCCCAATCGCCTACGCGGATGGCACCTGATGGGCGGCCCATTGCTTGTGCGCCGCCTGTTGCGGCGGTGGTGTACAGGGCCTCGCCGGTGGACCCTTCGCCGGTCAGCATGGCATTGCGGGAACGGTCGCGCAGACGTTGGCTGTATTCCAGGGTTCGCAATTCTTCGGCGAGTGTAATCCTCACATTGCTGTCTGAGCCGATCCCATAGGCACCACCTGCACCGATAAAGCGGACACCGTCAAAGATACCATCGCCGAGGTTGCCCTCTGTGATTGGGCAAAGACCAGCAACCGCGCCTGCCTTGGCTGTGCCGATGGTTTCTGCCTCTGTCATATGGGTGGCGTGGATCAGGCACCAGTTTTTGCCAACTTGGGTGTTCTCCAGCAACCATTCAACCGGGCGTGCGCCGAGCCAAGCCTCAATCTCTTCCACTTCCTTGGTCTGCTCGGAGATGTGGATGTGGACCGGGCCAGATGCATAATCGATTGCTGCCTTCGTCAGATGCTCCGGGCAGGTGGCGCGTAGGGAATGGGGGGCGATGCCGATCGCTGCATCTGAGTTAACGGCACGGACGCTTTGCGTCGCCTGTTCATGCAGGGCCGCGAATTGGTCAGGAGTATTGCCAAAGCGAAGCTGCCCGCCAGCGAGGTCTTGTTTGCCTGCGCCGCCGAAGCTGTAGAGAACGGGTAGATGGGTTAGGCCTATTCCAGTCTCTGCTGCCGCTGCGCAAATGTGGTCAGAAGTTTCGGACAAACGGTCATAAGCCGCGCCGCCCGGTTGGTGGTGGACATAGTGAAATTCGCCGACGCTGGCATAGCCAGCCTCCTGCATCTCCATGAATGTCAGGGCGGCGACAGCCTCTTGCTGATCTGGGTTCATCTTGTCGAGAAAGCGGTACATCAGGGTGCGCCAGCTCCAAAAACTATCGCGTCCTTCAAAACGATGTTCGGTCATGCCTGCCATAGCGCGTTGAAAACTGTGGCTGTGAAGATTGGCGAGTGCGGGGAGGAGCACAGTGTTTGAGCTGGCGGCACGCGGATCGTTTGCAGTGACAGATGCAATGCGGCCTTGGCCACCTATCGCGACAGCCACGTCATCACGCCAGCCATCAGCAGTTAGCGCGTGTTTGGCCAGGATGACGGACTCAGCTTGATTTCCGACCATAAATTTCAATCTCCGCGCTTGCTTAGCGTTATTATGTATGCACATAATAATCTGCAACAGCGGGCAAGTCGAGAATTATCGGCTTGATTCGTGCTGTTTCTTTGAATTTTTGCCGTCACACCAAAATCTGGATGCGATCACATGCAGCTTGTCCCGGGCCACACCACGCTTTCTGAACTTGAGCAACTATTTCGCACTGACGCTGCTGCAACGCTTGACCCCGCCTGTCACCCGGCTGTTGAAGCAGCGGCAGAGCGGATTTCTGCTGCGGCGGCGGGGGACGTGCCGGTCTATGGTGTGAATACCGGGTTCGGAAAACTGGCGAGCATCAAGATTGAACAGGGCGACACAGCGGCGTTGCAGCGCAATTTGATCCTGAGCCATTGTTGCGGCGTGGGTGAGCCGATCCCAACGTCTGTTGCTCGGCTGGTGATGACGCTGAAATTGCTCAGCTTTGGGCGCGGTGCATCCGGTGTGCGCTGGGCGTATGTCGAGCTGTTGCAGAACATGCTGGCCCGCGGCGTAACGCCAATTATTCCGGCGCAGGGGTCCGTTGGTGCATCGGGGGACCTGGCACCACTGGCCCATATGACCGCTGTGGTAATTGGTGAGGGTGAGGCAGAGTATCAGGGCCGGGTTATGTCGGGGGCAGAAGCCTTGGCAGCGGCAGGATTGGAACCCATTGCGCTGGGCCCGAAAGAGGGTTTGGCATTTATCAATGGTACTCAGTTTTCGACTGCCTACGCATTGGTCGGCTTGTTCGATGCGTGGCGGGCGGCTGTGAATGCGTTGGTGATCTCGGCACTTTCCACCGATGCCATAATGGGGTCGACTGCGCCGCTGCAGCCAGAAATTCATACATTGCGCGGCCATCGTGGGCAGATAGAGGCAGCAGCCTTTATGCGTGATGTGCTTGCCGGATCTGTTATTCGCGAAAGCCATCGAGAGGATGATACCCGCGTGCAGGACCCCTATTGCATCCGTTGTCAGCCTCAGGTGACGGGGGCGGCGATGGACATATTGCGTCAGGCGGCGGTGACGCTGGAGATTGAGGCAAATGCCGCGACTGATAACCCACTTGTGCTGATTGATCCCGAATTGATCGTTTCGGGCGGTAATTTCCATGCCGAACCTGTTGGATTTGCGGCGGATATGATTGCGCTGGCATTAAGTGAAATAGGTGCCATCAGCCAGCGGCGCATTGCGTTGATGGTTGATCCGGCGCTGAGCCATGATTTGCCGCCGTTCCTCACGCCCAATCCGGGCTTGAACTCTGGTTACATGATTGCCGAAGTCACGACCGCAGCCTTGATGAGCGAGAATAAGCATCTCGCCAACCCCTGTGTGACGGATTCAACCCCGACCAGCGCCAATCAAGAGGATCATGTGAGCATGGCCGCCCATGGTGCCCGGCGGTTGAGCCGGATGACTGCAAACCTGAATCGCATTTTGGGTGTAGAGCTGATGTGCGCGGCGCAAGGCGTTGAGTTCCGCGCGCCCTTGCCAACCAGTGAGCCCTTGCAGGCAGTTTCAGCACGGTTGCGGCAGGATGTGAAGACCATGGGCGATGATCGTTACATGGCCCCGGATATGGAGGCGGCGGCGGAACTGGTCGCAGCCGACGATATCGTTGTGGCCAGCGGCGTTGACGCGCCAAGTCTATGGTAAGCCCATGAGCACCGACTGGCATATGTTGGTGGAGGAAGAGCGGTTGTTTGCCGACATGCTGTCGCGTGTCGTGGCGGATCAGATCGCCCCGAGAGCGAAGAATACAGACGAAACAGGCGTCTTTGTTGGCGACCAACTGGCGGTGCTGGCCGAAATGGGCATGTTGGGCGCCAATCTGCCAGAGGTTTATGGCGGCGGCGCATTGTCGGCCCCAGCGCTGTTGCGAGCGATAGAGATCGTGGCGGGGGGCTGCGGGTCTACCGTTTCAGCCCTGACGGCGCATTATCTGGCAACGGATTCGGTGCTGTTGGGCGGGACAGAAGCGCAAAAAGCGGCGATTTTGCCGCTCGCGGCAGCAGGTGAATGGCTGGGTGCCTTTGCTTTGACCGAACCAGGTGCAGGTTCAGATCCCGGCGACATGAAAACCCGCGCGGTGCGTGATCGCGATGGCTGGCGGCTGACAGGATCGAAATGTTTTATCTCTAATGGCGGCGTTGCTGATTTCTTGGTGGTTTATGCCATTACCGATCCTGATGCAGGGCGACGGGGCGTGTCTGCCTTTGTCGTCATGAAGGATACGCCCGGTTTCACGGCGGGACCGGCTGAGGCGACGATGGGCCTGAAGGGTGGGCATGTTTTTTCCCTTTCATTCGACTGCGCTCTGTCTTCGAACGCCCTATTGGGCGGCGCGCCGGGCGCCGGGTTCCGCACGGCGATGCAGGTGCTGGACAATGGTCGTGTGGATGTGGCGGCGCAGTGTTTGGGGTTGGCAGGTGCCGCCCTGTCAGCTGCCACAGAATATGTGAAAGATCGCATTGTTGGCGGCAAACCGCTGGCGGATCGTCAGGGCCTGCAATGGATGTTGGCTGACGCTGCGACAGAGCTGACCGCCGCCCGCCTGATGGCGCAGGAAGCGGCGCGGCAACGCGATGCGGGCGGGCGGTTTTCCGAGATCGCCGCCATGGCCAAGCTGAAAGCGTCAGAGGTGGCTGACCGCG